>JAJQHT010000061.1 GCA_021199595.1 Oscillospiraceae bacterium | reverse complement strand
AAACCATCCCCAAGATTCTCGCAAAGAAGAACGCCAATCGCCTGGCCCCCGTTGATGCCGGGCCGGAGAGGGGATTATCTATCATCCTAAAGCCGCTCATTTGGTGCGTCACCTCTCTCATAGGTCTGATTACCAACCACCTGCCGGCAAAGAATGAAGAAAACGACCAGGAGGCGGCGGTAGAGGAGCTGCAATCTATCATCGAAACCGCCGAGGACGAGGATGTGCTGGATGAGGAGCGCAGCGAGCTTTTGCAGGCTGCCCTGGATTTTGGGGATATATCCGCAAGCCAGGTCATGACCTCCCGTGTGGATATGCTGGCCATCGACATCCACGACAGCTGGGACGATATTCTCCGCATTGCCGCTGACGCGCCCTACTCCCGCCTGCCCGTATACGAGGGGGACACGGACAACATCATTGGCGTTTTGCATCTGAACGCACTCTATCGCGCCATGCTGGACGGAGAGGCCCATGACCTGCGGCCCTTACTCAGCCAGCCCTGCTGGATTTATAAAACCGTCAAGCTCCCTGCCGTTCTGGAGCAGCTTCGCTCCCGTCAGACTCACCTCGCCATCGTCACGGACGAATACGGCGGCACCGCCGGAGTCATCACCATGGAGGACGTGCTGGAATCCCTGGTGGGCGACATCTGGGACGAGACCGACGAATTTGCGCCGGAGGTAGTACAGACCGGCGACGGTCTGTGGGAACTGGATGGAGATCTGCCTATCGGAGATTTTCTGGAGCTGACCGGCCTGGACGAGAAAGCCTTTGACTTTGAAAGCGAGACCGTCGGCGGCTGGGTCATGGAAATGATAGGCGGCTTCCCTGCCCCCGGCTGCCGCGTAACCTATGAAAATCTCTCCGTCACCGTGCTGGAGGCCGACGGCAAGAGGGTAGAAAAGCTCCGTGTGGAGCAGGAATAACCCACCGATAAAAAATCGGAAGGACTGAAAACACCCTTCCGATTTTTTTGACCCTATTTCTCCTACCCTTTACTTCGACCTCTGTTTTCGATAGACGACAACCGTGACGACAACCTCTGCCACATAGGCCGCGACAAACAGGATATTCAGCCAGAAGAAAACAAAGTCCGCGTGGGCCAGGGCCTCGTCGTCGTATGCGACAATGGGCAGATAGCCACTGGACACGTCGCCATAGCTGAGGCGGCTGACGGATTGGTTTCTCCACACCCACTTGCACAGCAGATTCCCTTCCCCGTCCACCAGGGCATCCCCGTAGGTCACATTGCCCAGGGAGTTTACATAACTTTCGCTCACAGGGCTTCCATTTTCATCGAAATACAGCGGCTCCCAATCCTCCGTAAACGCCTCATAAATCAGCACAGGTTCCTCCTCCGGCTCAGAAACCACCGCAACAGCTTCGGTACCGTAATAATCGGTATCTCTCGAAACCTCCTCCTCGATGTAGGCCACGAAGCTGTTGTAATCCTCAAACAGCGTTCCACTGGTGAAAACCGTTGCGTCCACCGCGTTGACCCCAATTTGGACTGCCAGGGTGATAACCAGCGTCACGGACAGCCTGACGCCGTATTTTCGCTGGAGCCGGTGCCTTTTCCAATAGCGGGCCTCCGCCGCTTCCTCCATTCGCAGAACGCCTTTTTTCACCAGGGAGGCGTTGACGGCCCAGCATATTATGACATAAACGACGGTCAGGACAGCCGCCGCCAGCAGACCATAGGCAAGCCAGCAGGCAGCGCTCAGCCCCAGATAGGCGGCCACAAACAGCAGCGGCAGCGCCACGCCCAGTACAAACACGTCAAGGCCGAAGGAATACTCTCCCAGGCGCACCACGCTTCTTTTGTAATTATATAAATCCTTGCCCTCGTCTATCCCGTCCACGGCGGCAAGGGCGTTGTTGATGAAGATGAGCTGACAGACGACCCCGGCGATCAAAAATATCATGGCCACGGAAAACCCAATGATGGCATAGAGAAAGCCCAGGTTCAGTATCATGGCGGCGGCCAGGCCCGCCAGGGATATGCCCATGGCGATATAGGTGTGGTTTTTGTATTTGGTGAGGGTGGCGGCCAGCAATCGCTGCCTCTGCTTCTGTCCCCTGGCAGTGGCGCTCTCCCCCGCGGCTTCGGCTTCGCTGGCCCGCTCCTCCGGGGCCTTGCGCTCGCCCCGGAGAAGCTCGTCGCAGGTCACACCAAAAATCTCCGCAATCACGGGTATCAGGGAGAGGTCGGGTGCGCCCTCGTCCCGCTCCCAGCGGCTGACGGTCTTGTCGGATACGTTCAGCCTGTCGGCCAAATCCTTTTGGGTCATGCCGTTGGCCTTTCGCAGCGCGGCGATGAAGGCTCCTATGGATTTCTGTCCCATTGTGCATACCTCCTCAGGTGTTTTTTGTTCCTTACGCCTGAAATTCTAGCAATATGTCAGGGAAAATACCACCCAACAGACCGGGAATCACTCTCGGATTTCGAGAATTTGCGCCTCCCGGCCTGTGATTTGCTCCATTTTCTTCCGCCGGAGGAGGAAAGCGGCCAGGCCCCCATACAGAAGCACGCTCAGCAGCCGCTCCGGGCCATAGGAACCGATGGTCTCTATCACGGAGGTGGTCTCCCACAGGCCGGAGGTGACAAGGGCGGCAAAATCGTTCAGGCTGTGCAGACATATCAGCACCCACAGATTGCCGCACCGGGCGTATATGGCCCCGAAGTAGACCCCTACGCCCACCGCCGCCACGGCCTGCATGGCTCCCGCCAGCGGCGTGATGCCAGCGGTGAGGATATTAAACAGATGGGTCAGCCCGAATACCACCCCTGAGGCAATCACCGTGAGCCAAACGCCCCTGGCCGAATCCCGCCCGAAGCAGTCCGCCAGCACGTTCTGGATTAACCCCCGAAACAGCAGCTCCTCCGAAAACCCAACGGCAAACATGGAAAAGGCAAAGCCCAAAATTGTTTCAATCGGCTGGAGCGTGCCGCTGGCAGCGCCTTCCGCAACGCCCGCGATCAGCAGGTACAAAATCATAAAAGCCAGAAAGCCCCCGATCTTTATTCCACTCCAAAAGCCCTCTCCACCATCTTTCAGAATATGGGCTTTTTTCAGGCCCCATAGGGCCAGAATCGTAAGGCCCGCCAGAAGCATATTCAGCGTTCCGCTGGCCCAATAGGAGCCGCTTCCGCGGGGAAACAACAGGTAATACCCCAGTCCCAGCAGCCAGCCAACAATCACAAAGGCCACCGCCGCAACCACACAAAACAGACAGGACAGAAGTTTGTTCTTTTTCATGGCCGTCCTCCAAATATCTCTATACTGCGGGGTAAATCCCCCTTTATCGTTATTTTACCGGCATACGCCCCACCTGTCAACCGCGCCCACCGCATAATCCCCCGCCTACTGCGCATATACATGGAGCAGGAAAGCAAGGGGAGTGGTATGCTATGCGCGAGGATATTCATGAACGGGCCAGACGGTTGGCGCTATACATCGTAGAAAACAACGCCACCGTCCGCGACGCCGCCCAGCACTTTTCCGTGTCCAAGTCTACGGTACATAAGGATCTAACCGAACGCCTGCGGGGGATTGACCTTGCTCTTTATGCACAGGCGCGGGCAGTGTTAGAGCAGAATAAGGCCGAGCGGCATCTCCGGGGCGGAGAGGCAACCCGACGAAAATACAAGGGAACGAACTAGGGCCTGTCTGAAAACCTTGGCACGCCCAGACGGCAGCGCCTTTTCAAGCAAGCCCTAAAATATTATCCGATAAAAAGTGTTCTTTTTATCGGATAATCATTTTTATATAAATCTTTTTTCAGCCTCTTGTTGCAGCTTATGCAAATGGGCAAGGTCTATTTTCTCCCCGTTCTCCATGGCAACCTCGAGCAGCAGCTCCAGAAAATCATCGGACACGTCAGAAAAATCAACCATATTATTGATAAGGCCCACCAGCTCCGCTGTCTCTCCATCGGTCAGTCCGTCTATGACGCCCGGCAAGTCGTCATCGGGAGACAGCATATCCTCTATAATCGCTGACTCCTCCTCCATCAGCATATCATAATAATCGGTATCCTTGTTTTCATACAGAACGGTTTTGATACCAGATCGCCGTCCCAGGGGAGCGCATATCCGATAGGCCCGCTCCGTGACGGTGATGATTTGCAGCGGCCTGCCATGCTCCAGGAAAAGCTGTATCATGTCATCCAGCAGCTGCCTATCGCTTCCCTCTCCCGGCCGGCACATATTTATATATGGCTCCTCCCCTGCCATCGCCAGGCTCATCAGTGGGAAAAACAGCGCATTATCATCGCTATCATCCTCATCGTTGATTGGCACAGGGATATTAAACACATCAACCAGCCAGGTGCCGCTGGTTTTCTTCATGCGTCTGAGCTTTTCAGCCATAACTTCATTGTAGCCCGTGACCTCCGGCAGCAGCGGGGAATCAGGCAGGCTGTGGACGCCCAGCCGGTATTTTCCCTCCGGCGCCCACTCTATCAGGGGAACAAGCGTATCCGGCTCCAACCCCGGTTGGAAACCAAGAGATTTTTTCGTCTCCTGCTCCAATAGCTCGCTAAGCCACAGGCAGACATCCAGCGCCTCCGCCAGACGGCGCTTGCAGTCCTCGTCCTCCCCATCCTTCAGCGAACGCGGCACATAGCCGGGATAGGCACAGACAAACTTGGGCCAGCCGCTTCGGCCCCGCGGTGTCGATCTCCCATGGGCGGCGCAGTATTCCCGCACCTCCCGGGTTTCCTCGTCCGTCAAATCATAACTTGCCATGAGCTGACAGCCCACAAGGTTTTCATTGATGGTTGCCTGTATTTTCGCTATGGGCATATCAACAATTT
>JAJQHT010000048.1 GCA_021199595.1 Oscillospiraceae bacterium | reverse complement strand
CCGGGGTGATGGTGTTGATGGCCCCGCCCCGGTCAAGCCAGCCGGGAATGATGGGGTCAAGCCGCGCCCCGTGGTCTACGGAGCAAGCCCCGGGGATGAGGCGTTCCGTCACGTAGGCCCCGCAGAGGACGATGCCCCGCTCGTTGAACACCTTCACCACGTCCCCGTGCTTTATCCCCCGTTTTTCCGCCTCCGACGGGTGAAGCCAGACCGGCTCGTATTGATAGCCGTCGAAGCCCCGTACCTTCATGGTGGGAACCTCCCGGTTCCAGACGATGTCGTCACACTGGGCGTGCATACGCCAGCGGCCATGGTTCGACATGCACAGCAGGGGGTAACGCCGCGCTCTGGTCGAACTAACCCGCTCGTCGTGGAACACCCCGGATTCCACCCAGTGCGGCACAGGGGGACGCTCCTGATCGTCCGGAAGCTTCTCCTCCAGCAGGGTGGCGCTGTATTCCAGCTTGCCGGTGGGGGTGGTCAGGGGGTTGTTATCCGGGTCTTCATAGAATTTCAAAAGCCCGGCGGGAATAGCGTCCAGTTCCTCCTGAGTCTTGCAGGGGACGACAAAAATCTTCCGCTGCTGGAACTCCTCCCAGCTCATATAGTCCTCGCAGCCGGTGGCCTTATAGAAAAAGCGCACCCTGTCCTCATCGGACAAATTGTCCGTATAGGCGTCGTAATACTCCGGCCCAAGCTTTTCCGCCACACGGGCGCACACGTCGAAATCCGAAACGCTCTCCCCTCTCGGCTCGATGCACTTATGCTCCAGATAGATGGAGGTGAAGTTGCCAGACGACATATCGTTTCCAATATCCTCCAGCTCGTGCTTGGTACACACGGGGAAGATGATGTCCGCAAAATAGCAGTCGTTTTCCAGCCAGGGATGTTGGGCTACGATTGTTTCAATAGAGGGGTGGCGGAAGGCGTCCGCCGACTTGTTGCCGTCGTTCCAGCACGTCACCTGGCAGGGAGCGTCCGTCCATATCATATGCACCTGACTAAGGCCGGGACGGGGATACTGCATCTCCTCAAACTGATATTGCTGGGTGGGCTGGCGGAAGTTATTCTTATCCGGCTGCTGACTGGAGGAGAAGCATTGCAGCCCCCGCCACTCTGCGTGGCCGTTCAGGATGGCCTCGTGTATCAGCACCCGGGGAATGAACTGCTTCGGCGCGGGGAGCTGGGTGAACAGCTTCACAAGCTCCGGCGCCCGCTTTTTCTGCTCCTCCGTGAGGCAGAAGCGGTTCATATTGATTTTCGGGTCAACGTCCCCGTCCACAGGACGGAGGGGATCGGCGATCTGCGTTATCTTGGGAACGAATTTCCCCTGGAACGGGACGGGATAATCCCGGTTCCACAGGCTCCATTCCAGCACCTTTGCCTGGTGGACGCCGGGGCGGCCCAGGCCCTGCATTCCCAGGAGCATGACCTCCAGGCGGGCAGGCTCCGTGGCGTAAGGGCCGCGTATCATGGGGCCGCCGTTGCCGTGGAGGATGGACACCGTCTCCTTGGCCCACTTCCGGGCCAGGGCCTTAATCGTCCACTCCTTCACCCCGCATTTTTCCGAGGCCCAGGCGGGTGTTTTTGGCTCCCCGTCCTCCCGGCCCAGGACATAATCCTCAAACTTATCAAAGCCGTAGGAGTGGCTGGCGATATAGTCCTTGTCGTACAAGTCCTCTGTCAGCCAAACGTAGGCAATGGCAAGCTGAAGGGCCGCGTCCGTATTGGGGAGAATGGGAATCCATTTATCCGCATGGACGGCCGCGCCATAGTTCAGGTCGGGGCAGATGTAGATTTGGCTCAGGCCAAGGTCGCTCAGCCAATAGCACAGGCGGCTGGGCATATGACTGACCACGCCAAGCGGCGTTGTCTCAGGGTCGCAGCCCCAGAAAAGCAGCATGGTGGAGTGCTTCGGAATGTCCGGGAACAGGTTCGCCTGGGGGGCCTTCTCCCCCACTGGCTCGCAGCGCCAGACATATTTCGCGCCCCAGAACCAGCCCTCCCAGGAGTCCGGGTTCCGCATTTGCAGGGTATAGCCCCCCATCAGGGACAGAAGCCGGTTCGGACAGCCGTGGGCCGGGGAGACATTTTTCCCCTCCCCGTGCATATCCGCCTCGCACAGCACGGCCTCCGGGCCATAGGTCTCCTTCATCCGCTTCAGCTCGTCGGCCACGATTTGGGTGGCCTCGTCCCAGCTGATGCGGACATACTTGGATTTTCCCCGATTCTCCGGATGCCGCTCTCCATGGGGATCCCAATCCACCCGCTTCATCGGGTACAAAATGCGGTTCGGGGAGTACACCCGGCTCTTATAGCCCAGCCCAAAGGGCGTAATCGTCACCCTGTCCGGAGCTTGGAAGGTCGAGCCTTTGGCCTCTATTTTCCAGGGATTGCAATACTTGTCCGTATATTCCTTGTCGTAAAAATACGGACGTATACGGGTTATCCGCCCGTCGTTTGAATCCACCAGGCATGGCGCGCCGCTCTCCGGCCCCATCAGGGAGAAGCTGATGATATTCTGTTTATCAGGTTTCGTGTTCATGGTTTAAATTATAGCAAATCGCACCGTGCTTTTCAATGGTCAGAATCGTCCAATTCTCAAAAATCAGACCTCTTTACAGCATAAACACCGCACGGGCGGCACGCTGACAGAATGACAACAGACGTGGTCTGAAAAAAACATGGATTTCAGCGTTTTGATAGACTTGACTTTTCCCTCGGCGGGCGATAAAATATGAGTGAAGACAGTGTGCGGCAAGACTTTTCGAGTCCGGTTGGTTCGGTCGCGCTGTGTTATGAAACTCAATACAGTAAAATTTTTGCGTGTAGCGTTAAGCGTAAGTCCGGCTTTCCCGCTGCACGTGATTTTTTTGCAGTTTTTTAAGGAGGAACGATAATTTTGAACCAGAAATCAAACAGCTTTTTGGAGACGGAGGGCCTGGGCAGCCTGATGCGGAAATACTCCGTCCCCTGCGTCATCTCCCTGGTGGTGGCGGCGCTTTATAATATCGTTGACCAGATCTTCATCGCCAACGCCAGCTACCTTGGCTCCGCCGGCAACGCGGCCAACACGGTGGTCTATCCCCTTACGGTGGTGGCCCTGGCCATCGCCGTGATGATTGGCGACGGCTGCTGCTCCTTTATGAGCATATGCCTGGGAGCCAACCAGAAGGAAAACGCCCATCGGAGCATTGGAAACGCCGTGATACTGGCCATCGCCGCCAGCGTAGTGGTCACGGCGGTATACCTGATTTTTGCAAATCCCATTCTGACTCTGTTCGGCGGGCGGGTGAATGAGGAGACCTTCGCCAACGCCCAGGAGTATTTCTTCTGGATAACCGTGGGTATTCCCTTCTATATGTTCGGCCAGGCCATGAACCCCATCATCCGCTCGGACGGCAGCCCCAAATTCGCCATGGCCTCCACCCTGGCGGGCGCTTTCACCAATATCATCCTCGACCCCATTTTCATCTTTGTGTTCAAATGGGGCATGATGGGCGCGGCGGTAGCAACCGTGCTGGGCCAGGTGCTGACGGCGGAGCTGTCCATCTGGTATCTGTTCCATTTGAAGTCTGTGAAGCTGGAAAAGAGCAGCTTCCGCCTGTCTTGGGCACTGATACGCAAATTCGTTCCCCTGGGCTTCACCAGCTTTTTGAGTCAGGTCTCCATTGTGCTGTCCATGGCGGCTGTGAACCGCATGATCGTCAAGTACAGCGCTATGGACGCTGTTTTCAGCCAAACCGAATACGCCCAGATCCCCATGGCAGTGGTGGGCATCGTGATGAAGTTCTTCCAGATCGTCATCTCCATCTCCGTGGGTGTGTCCGCCGGCTGCATCCCTGTTGTGGGCTATAACATCGGCGCCGGCCGAAAGGACAGAGCCAAAGGTCTTTGCACCCGTATGCTGATATGCGAGGCTATCGTCGGCGCGGTGGGCCTTCTGATTGTGGAGTGCTTCCCCCGGCAGCTTATCGCTATCTTCGGCGCGGCCCAGGAGAGCACCTATTACACGGAATTTGCCATCAAAAGCTTCCGAACCTATCTGTGTATGATGATTTTCGCCACCGTGAACAAGGGGACGTTCATCTATTTGCAGGCGCTGGGCAAGGCCGTAACCTCCACCCTGCCGTCACTGGTGCGTGAGGTGCTGTTCGGCGTAGGCTTCGCCCTGCTGCTGCCTGCGTTCTTCGGACTGGACGGAGTGCTGTATTCCATGCCCGTATCCGACCTGCTGACGGCGGTCATATCTTGCATTGTGCTGATAAACACCTATAAATATTTGAATAAACCCGCTGCTCCCACACTGGAGCAGAAGCCTGAGGAAGCATAACAGCAGGAAATTCTATCCATAATTTTTGTTTATAATATACAATTTCATTTTTAATATTTCATCTGAATTTGCAAATTCTATAGAAACAAAAAATAGGGGCTTGACAAATGCCCCTTCTATGGAGTACGCTTTTTTCAACAATTTCATATTCCATCGTCCCGGCCAGATACCGGGATAATGATAGAGGCGCAATGTCCATCAGTACCGTATTCCCATTGACGAAAGCAGGCTTTCGGGTGCGGGAAAGGGGCCGTTGCCGAAGCGGAAACGTCACCTGCGGCGTTTTTGGCTGGGCCGTCGGAGAATATCCGCCGGACTGTCACACTTGTGGAGCGCTATCATTGGCAAACGGCCCTTGTCAGGCCGAAAAAAGGTTTTTCATTAGCCATGAATGTTCCACCAGGAGCGTTCATGGCTTTTCGTTTTGTCCGCTCCGCGATGCCGTGAAAAAATCAGGACACTCGTTCCCTGTTTTTTTAGCTGAATCAATCCAATCGAGGAGGAAAAAACACATGACACGAACCC
>JAJQHT010000175.1 GCA_021199595.1 Oscillospiraceae bacterium | reverse complement strand
GCATAAGAAAACCTTGTAAAAAAGCCTTGAAATGATGGTATTGAAGTGGTAAAATACCATACGTATAAACATCTGTCCACTGATTGCGGACAGACAGGAAAATGTATTGGAGGAAACCAAAAGATGAAAAAATTTCTTGCGCTGCTCCTGGCCCTTGTGATGGTTCTCAGCCTGGCGGCCTGCGGCAGCTCCAGCAGCACTGACACCACTGCTGACGCGGACGAGACGGAGGAGACCTCCGCCGAGACCGAAACCGCCGAAAGCGACAACCCCACCGTCACCATCGGCGTGTTCGAGCCGCTCTCCGGCGACAACGGCGCCGGCGGCAAGGAGGAGACTCTGGGGATGCAGTACGCCAACTATGAGACTCCCACCGTGGAGATCGACGGCGTGACCTATGACGTCGAGCTTGTCGTTGTGGACAACGAGTCCTCCACCGATAAGGCCGTCTCCGCCGCTTCTCAGATCGTGGCTGCCGGCGCTTCCGTGGTGCTCGGCTCCTATGGCTCCAGCGTTTCCATCGCCGGTTCCGACACCTTCGCTGACGCGGGCATCCCCGTTATCGGCGTGACCTGCACCAACCCCCAGGTCACGGAGGGCAACGACCACTATTTCCGCATCTGCTTCCTGGATCCCTTCCAGGGCACCGTTCTCGCGAACTTCGCCAACGACGAGCTTGGCGCGACTGTAGCCTACTGCCTGGGCCAGCTCGGCAACGACTATGACCAGGGCCTTATCAACTACTTTACCGAGGCCGCTGAGGCGCTTGGCATGACCGTTATCACCGAGTCCTTCCCCGAAGGCAACTCTGACTTCACCTCCTACCTGACCAACGCCAAGAACGCTGGCGCGGAGGTCATCTTCGCTCCCTGCTCCACCAGCTATGCCCAGCTCATCATCGAGCAGGCCGCCTCTCAGGGCGTTGAGATCCCCCTGCTGGCCGGCGATACCTGGGACTCCAACGTGATTCTGGCTGCCGCTGCCGGCACGACCCAGAGCATCTATGTCTCCACCTTCTATGCCGAGGGCGGCGACGAGGCGTTTGAGGAAGGCTTCAAGGAGTGGATCAACAGCGATTCCACGAACCTCACCAACAACGGCGGCAACGACACCATCGCGGCTGTGTCCGTCATGGGCTATGACGCCTACTATGTGGCCCTGGAGGCCCTGAAGAACGCCGGCTCCGTTGACCCGGCCGACGTGATGGCGGCTCTGTCCACCACCACCTACACCGGCGTGTCCGGCGCTATCGCCTTCGATGAGATCGGCGACGCCGAGCGCGACGCGGCCTACATTAAGGTGGCCAACACCGAGACCGAGGCCTGGGACTTCGTGGCCGTTCAGACCATCGGCTGAGAAGCATCTGTAAAACTCATGCGGGGGCGCGCAAGCGCCCCCGTCGGAGCGCGAAGAACGGCATTATGAGCGCATACGTGCGCGTCCATAACCCTGGAAGCGGATGTATGCGCTTATGTTGTTGCTACAGTAAGTTAATTAAAAAGCGATTTAAGCTATCCTATACAGAGAAATGATTAGGAGGGCCATCTATGGCAAGTTTCCTACAAGCAAATCTGCCCTATATCCTGGCGGGCATCTCCGTGGGCGGGCAGTATGCCCTGATCGCCATCGGCTATACCATGGTGTACGGCATCCTGCGGCTGATAAACTTCGCCCACGGCGACGTATTTATGGTGGCGGGCCTGGTGATGGTGTATGCCAGCGCCTCCCTGCCGATGTACATATCCATCCCCCTGGTGCTTATCGTGACCATGGCGCTGGGCTTTGTGATTGAGCGCGTGGCGTATAAGCCTTTGCGCACCGCGCCGCGTATGTCCCTGATGATTTCCGCCATCGGCGTGAGCTATCTGCTGCAAAACTGCGCGCTGTACTTCACCGGCGGTCTGGCCCAGGTGTATCCCAGCATCCCGTGGCTGTCGAACACTGTCACCATCTGGGGCGCGACGACGAAAATGGTGACGATTGTCACCCCCATCCTTACCATCGTGCTGGTGATCGCCCTCGTGACGTTCATCCAGAAGACCAAGATGGGCATGGCCATGCGGGCCGTTTCCAAGGATTTTGAGACCAGCCAGCTCATGGGCATCCGCATCAATGCGGTCATCTCCACGACGTTTGTTATCGGCTGCCTGCTGGCCGCCATCGGCTCTCTGCTGTACTTCACGAACTATCCCTCCGTCATCCCGACCTCCGGTTCCATGCCGGGCCTGAAGGCGTTCGTGGCGGCGGTATTCGGCGGCATCGGGTCTATCCCCGGCGCGGTGATTGGCGCGTTTGTCATCGGCATCTGCGAGAACATCATCAAGAGCATGGGTTCCAACTGGACGGTCTTTTCCGACGCCTTCACCTTTGTGCTGCTTATCGTGGTGCTGCTTGTAAAGCCCACCGGCATCTTTGGCGAAAAGGCCACGGACAAGGTCTGAGGGGAGGTACGGACGATGAACGAGACATTATATACTTCCTCGGAGAAGAAAACCGGCAACGTGATCGCCATCTGCGTCATTGCGCTGCTGTACGTCTTTCTGTTTGTGCTGGATAACTTCCTGCCCTCGAACTCCTTCACCCTTATGCTCATCCCGGTGCTGAAAAAGGGCGCGATCTATTCGCTTATCTGCGTTTCCATGAACCTCCTGAACGGCTTCACCGGGCTGTTCTCCCTGGGTCAGGCGGGCTTTCTGCTGATCGGCGCGTACTCCTACGCCATCTTCGCTATCCCGGCCGACCAGCACAGCGCCGTGTATCAGTATTTTGACGGCGGACTTATCCAGTTCTCCATCCCGGAGGCGCTCGGCTCCGTCCTGGGGGCGAACCTCGGGAACTTCCTCGGCGCTATCATCTGCATCATCATTGCGGGCCTTATCGCCGCGGCGTTCGCCGCGCTCATCGGCATCCCGGTGCTGCGGCTGAAAAGCGACTACCTTGCCATCGCCACCCTGGGCTTTGCGGAGATCATCCGCGCCATCTGCCAGTGGAGCGGCCTTGGCACCATTACGAACGGCTCGAACCTGCTGCGCAAGTACACCAGCTTTTCCGACATCAAGATTTCCTTTGGGGACACGGTGTTTAAGCTCTCCACCATCTTCCCGTTCCTCATCGCCATGGTGAGCATCCTGATCATTGTGCTGCTCATTAACTCCTCCTATGGCCGGGCCTTCAAGGCAATACGGGACGACGAGGTGGCGGCGGAGGCCATGGGCATCAACCTCTTTAAGCACAAAATGCTCTCCTTCGTCATTTCGAGCTTCTTCGCCGGCGTCGGCGGGGCGCTGCTCGCCATGTATCAGACCACCATCCAGGCGTCCGCGTTCAAGACGGCCATGACGTATGAGATTCTGCTCATTGTGGTCATTGGCGGCATCGGCTCCGTCACGGGCAGCTGTATCGCGTCGTTTTTGTATATCGCGTGCAACGAGTGGTGGCTGCGGTTTCTGGACAGCGGCTCCGTGTTCGGCATCTCCGTGCCGTTTTTCCGGGACGGCTTCCGCAAGGTCGTCTTCTCCGTCATCATTATGGTCGTGGTGCTGTTCTTCTCTCGCGGCATTATGGGCGATAAGGAGCTGTCCTTCGCCGGGCTGATACGACGATTGAAGCGAAAAAAGAAACCGGCGCAGGCCGCCGAGGTCAGCGAGGGAGGCGACGGCAATGAGTGATGAAAAAATGGTTCTCCGGGTGGAGAACGTCACCATGCAGTTCGGCGGCGTCGTGGCCGTGAACGACCTGTCCATCGACGTACCGGAGGGGAAGATCATCGCCCTCATCGGCCCGAACGGCGCGGGCAAGACCACCGCGTTCAACTGCATCACCGGCGTGTATGAGCCGACCAACGGCCTCGTGGAGTTCATGGGGCAGCCCATGGTGCGAAACCATCCCACCGGGAAGATGAAAAAGCAGTATCTGGGCCAGGACGCGGAGAAATATATCCACGACCCGGTGCTGAACCCCTCCCCGGATAAAATTACCCATCTCGGCATCGCCCGGACGTTCCAGAACATCCGGCTGTGGAAGTCCATGACCGTGTTCGATAACGTCCTCACGGCGAAGCATATGCGGGCCAAGCAGAACGTATTCTCCGCGACCTTCCGCACCAGCGCGAAGGAGGAGCGCCGTATGCGCCAGGAGACCGCCGACCTGCTGGCGGAGCAGGATCTTCTCCAGTATCAAAACGAGCTGGCCACGAGCCTGCCCTATGGCCTCCAGCGGCGGCTGGAGATTGCCCGCGCCCTTGCGACCGACCCGAAGCTGCTGCTCTTAGACGAGCCTGCGGCGGGCATGAACCCCCAGGAGACCCAGGAGCTTGCGGACTTCATCGTGGAGACGAGAGAGAAATACAACCTGACCGTGTTCCTTATCGAGCATCATATGGATCTGGTCATGCGCATATCCGATTATATCTACGTCATTGACTTTGGCAGCGAGATCGCCCAGGGCGTGCCCCGGGAGATTCAGAGCAACCAGCGCGTCATTGACGCCTATCTGGGGGTGAGCGAGGATGAGTGAGCTGCTGAGAATCGAGGATTTGAAGGTCAACTACGGCGGCATCGAGGCCGTGAAGGGCATCAGCTTCTCCGTGGAGGAGGGGCAGATCGTCACCCTTATCGGCTCCAACGGCGCGGGAAAGTCCACCACCCTGCGCACCATCTCCGGCCTTGTGAAGCCCAAAAGCGGCAAAATAACCTTCGCCGGGGAGGACATCACCGGCATGGATCCAACGAACGTCGTGCATCACGGCATCACCATGTCCCCGGAGGGGCGGCGCATCTTCCCGGATATGACCGTGAAGGAAAACCTCATCATGGGCGTTTATCTGGCGGATGATGTCAAAGATGCCCTTGACGACCAGCGGGGCGA
>JAJQHT010000033.1 GCA_021199595.1 Oscillospiraceae bacterium | reverse complement strand
GAGTATTATTACGGCTCCTCCCACACCTTCGGGGAGAACACTCAGCTGGGAGCGGATACCGCCGCTATCGAGGAGGTGTTCGGCCAGAGCGACACCTATGTGCTGCTGGTGCCGGGAACGGATACGGCCACACAGACGGCGCTGTCGAACAGCCTGCACGAGCTGGAGCACGTTACCAGTATTATATCCTATGTGGACGCCGCCGGAGCGGAGATTCCCCTGGAGTATCTTGACGAGAGCACCATGTGTCAGCTGGTGAGCGACAACTACAGCCGATTTGTCATCTCCGTGGACGTACCCTATGAGGGGGACGAGACCTTCGCTTTGGTGGAGGAGATTCGGGCGGTGGCGCAGGCATATTACCCGGATTCCTATTACCTGGCCGGGCAGGGCGTCAGCACCTATGATCTGATGAACACGATCCAGTCCGATATGCTGCGGGTGAATCTGGTGGCTGTCGGGGCGGTATTTGTGGTGCTGCTGCTGACGCAGCGGTCGGTTATCCTGCCGGTGCTGCTGGTGCTGTGCATTGAAACAGCCATCTGGCTGAACCTGGCGGTGCCGTACTTTGCCGGAAAGCCTGTTTTCTATATCGTCTATTTAATCATCAGCGCCGTTCAGCTTGGGGCCACGGTGGACTATGCCATCCTGATGACCGACCGCTACCGGGAAAACCGGCAGACCATGGATAAGAAGGAGGCTCTGGTGCATACTGTTTCCGAGGTGACGGTTTCCATCCTGACCTCCGGCAGCGTGCTCACGGTGGCGGGTCTGCTGATGGGATTTTTTTCCTCCAACCAGCTTTTGTCCCAGATGGGCCTGCTGCTGGGGCGGGGAACGATCTTTTCCCTGCTTGGAGCGCTGCTGGTGCTGCCCGGCCTGCTGACGCTGTTCGACAGCGTATTTATGAAAAATCAAAAGGGCCGTCCCAAGAGACGGGGAAAGAGGAAAAGCTTGCAGAAGGAGGTATCCTGAGATGAGAAAGCTGTATAAAAGATGTCTGGCCCTCGCCCTGGCCGCCGTGCTGTGCGCGGGAACGGCCTGCCCGGCCCTCGCGGCGGAGAGCACCCCGAAGGAGGAGGTGGTCTATGCCTCCCTGGACGGCAGCGGCGCGGTGGAGGCGGTGTATGTGGTGAACATATTCGACCTGGCCGAGGCCGGAACCATCACGGATTACGGGGATTACAGCGCGCTGCGCAATATGACCGGCACGGAGGAGATTTCCTATGACGGCGATACCGTCACCATCGAGGCGGACGCCGGAAAGCTGTATTATGAGGGAACGCTGGAAAACGCCCAGCTGCCCTGGATATTTGAGATACATTACTACCTGGACGGTGCGGAATATGACGCCGCTGACCTCGCGAGGCAGAGCGGCGAGCTGGAGATTACCCTCTCCATCCGGGAAAATCCCGCCTGCACCGGCGACTTCTTCGAGAGCTATGCCCTGGAAATAAGCCTGACGCTGGATACGGCGCTCTGCGCCAATATCACGGCGGAGGGGGCCACCGTCGCGAACGTGGGCGGGGATAAGCAGCTGACCTATATCGTCCTGCCGGGGAACGAAAAGGACTTCACCATCACCGCCTCGGTGACGGATTTTGTCATGGACGGCATCGACATCAACGGCATCCCCCTGGCCCTCGATGTGGAGGTGGACGATGAGGCCCTGATGGAGCAGATTACGAGCCTCATAGAGGCCATCGAGGCGCTGGACGACGGCGCGGGAGAGCTGGACGACGGCGTGAGTGAGCTGGAGACCAGCGTGGAGACGGAGCTTGCCTCCGGCACGGAGAGCCTGACCGCCGGGGCCTCGGCCCTGGAATCCGGCGCGGCCTCCCTCCAATCCGGCGCGGAGGAGGTAAGCACAGGGGCCGCCGCCCTGACCGATGGGGCGGAGACCCTGGAGGCTGGACTGGAGACCCTGAACCAGGGCGTCGCCCAGCTCCAAGCGGGACTGGAGGCGCTGGACGGGCAGTCCCAGGCCCTGACCGAAGGCTCCGCCCAGGTGAAGGCGGCCCTTGCCGCGCTGCAATCGGCCCTGGCCGGCGTTTCCGCCTCGTCGGACACCATCGAGACCCTGACGGCCACGGCCCAGACCATGCAGGCGTCCCTGGACGCGCTCTCGGCGCAGAATGAGGCCGCCGCCCAGCAGATAGAAAGCCTGCTGCAAATTGCCGGCGGGCTGGGAAATGTCACCACAACGGCGATTAACGCCGCCCTCAGCTCCATGGGCATCGACATGACGGTGTCGGACGGCGTCACCCTCGCCAGCGGACTTGTCACCCTGCTCGAGAGCAATAACGAGGCCATCGCGCAGATTGAGACCTTTATGGACACTGTCTCCGCGGAGCTTTCCGATACCCTGACGGCGCTGGGGACGCAAATAACTGCCCTCTCCGCCGCTATAGACGCTCTGGCCGAGGAATATGACGCGCTGGACAGCGGCATCGGGGACTATACGGACGGCGTGGCGCAGATTCTGGCGGGCTATGAGCAGCTCGCCGCCGGGGTCGATGCGCTGACCGGCGGCAGCAGCGCGCTGACGGAGGGGGCCTCCTCTCTGTATGACGGCGTGAGCGAGCTTCTGGCCGGCATCGTGTCCGTGTATGAGGCCACCGGCACTCTCTCCGACGGCGCGGGCCAGCTGGACAGCGGCGTGGCGGCGCTCCTGGAAGCCGTCCGCACGCTGTACAGCGGCACAGAGGAGCTGAAGGAGGGAACCTCCGCCATGCGGGAGGAGACCGACGGCATGGACGAGACCATCCAGCAGCAGATAGACGACCTCCTGGCCAGCGTCACCGGCGGGGAGGTGGAGACGGCCTCCTTCGTCTCCGAGAAAAACACCGGCACAGAGGCCGTCCAGTTCATTATCACCACCCCCGCCATCGAAACGGCTGCGGAAGCCGCCGCCGAATCCGAGACAGAGGAGGAGCTGACCTTCTGGCAAAAGCTGCTTGACCTGTTCTGACGGAGGGCTTTCAACAACCAAAAGACTGCATCGAACGCTGTTTCGATGCAGTCTTTTTTTGAAAAAATTGACCAAACGGGGGGTTGGGGCGTATATATAGCAGGAGGTGGTGACAAAATGGAACATTCCCCGGTTCATTCGGCGGCGGATGTGGAGCGGATGGTGAGGGAGCATGGGGATATGCTGTTTCGTATCTGCCTTTCCGTGCTGGGAAACGACAGTGACGCGGAGGACGCGGTGCAGGAGACGGCGGTGAAATATATGCTCAAGGCCCCGGCGTTTCAAAGCCCAGCCCATGAAAAGGCGTGGCTCATCCGGGTGGCGGTCAACCAGTGCCGGGATATAGGCAGGTCTCGAGCAAGGCACCCCCAGACGGGCCTGGAGCAGGTTCTGGGCTATGTCAGCCCAGAGAGCAGCGGCGTGATGGAGGCGCTGATGGAGCTGCCGGAAAGGTACAAAATCGTCCTGCTGCTGTATTATGTGGAGGAATACCCGGTCAAGGACATCGCCGGGATGATAGGCCGGACGCCCTCCGCGGTGAAAATGCGGCTGCAAAAGGGGCGGCGGCTGCTGGAGGAAAAATATCGGAAGGAGTATCTATGAGTATGGTATGCGAGCAGCTAAAGGAATCTGTAGGGCAGATAAAAATGCCGGAGGATATGAAAGCGCGGATCATCCGCAGCATGGAAGAAAAACAGAAGAAGCAGGGTCGTGTTGTCCCCGTCCGGCGGCGCGCTCTGGCGGCGGCGGTAGCGGCGGCGCTCTGCCTGGCCCTGTCTGTTCCGGCCCTGGCCGCCACGGTGGAGCCGGTGTACCGGCTGCTGTATCATGTCTCGCCGGAGGCCGCCCAGCTTTTCCAGCCGGTGCGGCTGAGCGATGAATATGATGGGATACGCCTGGAGGTGGTATCCGCCCAAATTCAGGGAGATACGGCCATGGTATACGTCACCCTCCAGGACTTGACGGGAGACCGGGTGGACGAGACCACGGATTTGTTTGACAGCTATGACCTGAACACCCCCTTTGACTGCGCGGGCTGCTGCGAGCTGATGGGGTACGATGAGGAGACGAAAACAGTCTCCTTCCTGATTACCATGACGAACCTGGCGGGAGAGGTCATGGAGGGGGACAAGGTGACATTTTCTCTTCAGCGATTTTTAAGCCGGAAAACGGCCTATGAGGATATGGAAATCCCCGTCACGCTCTCCGATGTTTCCGAGGCGGAAAGCACGAAAGAGATAACCGACTACAGCGGCTGGGGCCTGAATTATACGGAGGGCGCGGTGACAGTGCTGTGCGCCGACGCTCTGACGGCGGATTTTCCCGTAGCGGGCTTCAAAACCGGGCTGGGATATATAGAAGGCAAGCTCCACATACAGCTTGCGGTGGGCAACGCCCTGGAATACGATAACCACGGGTATTTTTATCTGCTGGACGCGTCGGGGAACGTGATGGAGCCGGAGGCCAGTTATTCCTTCTTCGAGGAGGGGGACGCTGGCCGGGAGGACTATTGTGAATTTGTCTTTTCCATTACGCCGGAGAATCTGGCCGGCTGTCGCCTGTGCGGCAGCTTCTGGACATCCGGCCTGCTGACGGAGGGCAGCTGGAAGGTGACGTTTTCTCTCACGGGGGCATAAAAACAGCCATCCGCCGCAAAAAACAGTCCTTTTTGCGGTGGATGGTGCTTATTTTATTTATGCAAACCAGAGCTGGGACAAATCCCGTCCCAAAAGCTCCTCCACGGCCTTTTTGTCCTTGCGATAGTAGTCCTCCAGGAGCCTGCGCGTCTCGGGGGACATTTTGCTGTGGTCGGTCAGGGGCTTTGTCAGGCGGCACTCGATTTTTGTCGTGAGATCCATGGCGGCGCGGTCTGTGCGGTAGCTGATATAAGGGACATATTTGTTATA
>JAJQHT010000092.1 GCA_021199595.1 Oscillospiraceae bacterium | reverse complement strand
CCCCCCCCCCCCCCCCCCCCCCCCCCCCCCCCCCCCCCCCCCCCCCCCCCGCTCCCGGTGCTCCCCCCCGGGAGGCGGTGAGGAAGTGTATCTCCGCGGCGGAGGAGACGAAAATGTCCCTGTCGAAGTTGGAGGCCACCCCGAAGGCGAAATCCGCGAGGGTGAATATCGCCCCGCCCATGGGAACCCCCAGGCTGTTTTGGTGCGCCGGGGTCAGGGCCATGGAGCAGCGGGCGTAGCCGTCGCTCACCGCGTCAATGACGCAGCCGGTGACCTCCGTGGCGAAGGTGGTGCTGTAAAAAGTGCGCCGCGCGCGCTCCAGGTCTGTCATATGGGTCATCCTTTCCGTTCCGTGTCATTTGACTATATCATATCCTATCCTGCGGCGAAAGGCAAGAGGAGCGGCACGCGGGACAAATCAGGCTTGACAAATCGGGGCCGGGCCGGTATAATTGACGCAAGTAAAAGGGAGTAGTTTGCGCGGACGTCCGCCCGCGTTGCGTGGTTCGTCAGTACGGCCGTGAAGGCCCGGGCCACCTTAGATGCCTGCCGTCTATAACGAGACTTTTACCGCACATAATCCGTGCGGTAAAGGTCTTTTTTATTTTGCTTTTTCAGGGGGAAGTCCATATGAAAATCCTGGCGCTGTGCCTGTTTATTTTGACGTATGTGCTGATGATAGCGCTGCCGAAGTGCCGGCCGTGGGTCGCCGTGGCCAGCGGGGCGCTGTATATCATTTTAGGTTATGTAAACCCTATGGAGGCCCTCGTGAGCATTGACTACAACGTGCTGCTGATGCTGGCGGGGACGATGGGGACGGTGTCGCTGTTCATCCAGTCCAAAATGCCGAACCGCATGGCGGAGATGCTGCTGGAAAAGGTGCCGAACGTCATGTGGGCAGCGGCGGTCATGAGCCTGTTCGCCGGGGTCGTGTCCGCGTTTGTGGACAATGTGGCGACAGTGCTGATGCTGGCCCCGGTGGGGCTTGCCATCGCCTCGAAGCTGGGCATTTCCCCGGTGCCGCTGCTCATCTCCATTGCCGTGTCCTCCAACCTCCAGGGGGCGGCCACGCTGGTGGGGGACACCACCTCCATTATGCTGGGCGGCTACGCGGGGATGAACTTTCTGGACTTCTTCTTCATGGAGGGAAAGGCCAGCATTTTCTGGGCCGTGGAGCTGGGGGCGCTCGCGACCATCCCCATCGTGCTGTTCATCTTCCGGAAGCAGCGGGAGCCTGTGCATCTCATGGAGCGGACGGAGGTCACGGACTATGTTCCGACCGTTCTGCTGGGGGGGACGGTGCTGCTGCTTATCGTGGCCTCGTTCATCCCCGACACGCCGGACATGATAAACGGCTTTATCTGCGTGGGCGTGTTTCTGGTGGGGGTCGTGTATACGCTCCTGCGGGATAAGAACGCGCACAGCGTCAAGCGGGCGTTTTCAGAGATTGACTATCCGACCCTGTGCCTGCTGGCGGGGCTGTTCGTGGTCATCGAGGGCATCACGCAGGCCGGCATCATCGACGAGATAAGCCAGCTCTTTGTCCGGCTGGGCGGGAACAATCTCTTCCTGCTGTATACGGTCATCGTGTTCGGCAGCGTTTTCATCTCCGCCTTTGTGGATAATATCCCCTATGTGGCGACCATGCTCCCCGTCGTGAGCGGCATTGCGGCCAGCACCGGCGCGCCGGCGCTGCTGCTGTACTTCGGGCTGCTGATTGGGGCCACCCTGGGCGGGAACATCACCCCCGTCGGGGCCTCCGCCAATATCACCGCCATCGGCATCCTGCGCCGTCAGGGGTATGAGGTCTCCACCAAGGAGTTTATGCGCATCGGCGTTCCGTTTACTCTGGCCGCTGTTCTGGTGGGGTATCTGTTCTGCTGGCTTGTGTGGGCGTGATACGCGCCCGCTTGACCAGAAAGAAGGCGGCGGTCAGGGCCGTGAAAGGGGCCACGGTGACGAGGCCGAAGGAGCCGACGACGGTGTGGAGAAGCTCCGCGGCCACATATTTATAGTTGAAGATGTTATAGAGCGGCGTTCCCTGGGCCATGAATACCATGAGCAGCGCCACATAGCCCCCGGAATAGGCCAGCAGCAGGGTGGTGGTCATGGTGCCCATAGCGGCACGGCCCACGTTCATGCCAGAGCGGGCGGCCTCCCGCCAGGAGAGGTCGGGGCGCTTTTCCGCGACCTCGTACACGGCGGAGGTGATGTCCACGCTCAAATCCATCACCGCGCCGGAGGCCCCGATGAAGATGGAGGCCATGAAAATCTGCGTCAGGCTCAAATCCTGATAGCCGGAATACAGAAGGCTTTCCGAATAGGCCATGACCGCCCCGTGAATCTTGAATAAATCCGTAAACAGCGCCCCCAGGGCGCAGGTGACGGCAATGCCCAGAAAGGCCCCGGCCACGGCGGCGGCGCACCGGCGGTCAAAGCCGTAATCCAGGGCGATGATAAGCACGGTCAGCAGCAGGCACCAGGCAAGGCCCGCCCAGATGGGGTTATAGCCCTTGAGATACAGGGGTATCAGCAGCTTCCACAGGGCCAGGATGGTCAGCACGAAGGAGAGGATGGCCCGCACTCCCGTCCGGCCCGCGAAGGCGATAAGAAGCGCGACGAAGGCCAGGGTCAGCACCAGCTCCCAGCCCAGGCGGAAATGGTCGGACATGGTGACGTTCGTCACCGTGTCCCCGGAATAGCTGACCACGACCATGGCCGTGTCCCCGGCGGAAAAGAGCTTGTCCTGCTCCAAAGAGCCGTTGAGCATATTCACCCCGGTGACAATCTGGCCCTTGAATTTGCCGCCCAGAAGCTCCAGGGTACAAAGCTGCTCCCCGGAGCGGACAAGGCCGGTGTCGATGACGGCGGATTCGTCCGTTTCCAGCACCAGGGCGCGGCAGCGGTCTGCCTCCGTGTATTGGAGCTGATCCTCATATCCCGTGGGAATGACGAGCAGCACGGCGATGAGCGCGAGGCACACCCAGACCGGCAGACTATAGCGTATATTGATTCGGGAAATTCGTTTTTTCATGGCGCGGGCCTCCTGCCCGATATATAGAAGGCTCCCCCGCCCTTGGACGGGGGAGTTTTTTAGGGGGACTTGCACCGATTACTCGGTGACGGTGATGGTGAAGGGGTTGGAATAGATGGCGTAGGCGGTGTCGATACCCTCGGCCTCGAGGTCATAGCCGTTCACGTCCAGCTCGCAGTCCATGCGAACCATGACCAGGGCCTCGCCGGTTCCATCGGCGGTGACGGCGCCGGTCTCGGCGTCATAGGATACCTCCGGGCCGCTGATGGTCACAAGGGAGATGCCCTCCGGGTTTTCAATGGTCTCGCCGTTTTGGGCGATAACGGAGAAGCTGATCTCCCCGCCGTCGGCGCTGACAGCGGCGTCCTCCACCTGAATCTGCACGGGCAGGTCGGTGGCCCAGGTAGAGAAGTTGGTGGTCAGGGAGTAGATGCCGGTCAGGTATCCGGTGGCAAAGGCGGTCTCGGTGTTATACGTCCAGGGGGTTGCCAGCAGGCCCCGGTGACGGGCGGCGCTGATGACCTCATAGCTCATGGCGTTGTGGGAGTTGTGATAGGTGCTGTTGTAGACGTTGAGCTGGGTCAGCAGAGTTCCTACGGCCTCGCCCACGGCGCCGTCATTTTCCTCGATGATGGCGGTCAGGTCGGCGTTGGAATAGCCGTCATAGCCCAGGTAGCCCAGGGAGCATTCCGGCCAGACGCGCTGCATTTCGGCCAGCACGTCACTGTCGATGGAGTAGTATTCATAGCCGTTGTTGCACCAGCCGTCCTGGAAGGTGATGACCACGACCTTGTCCATCACGCCCATCTCCTCGCAGAGGGCCTTGAACGGCTCCACAATGGCGGGGTTCTCGGTCTTAATCTCGATGAAGAAGATAACGTCCTGGTCGGCCAGGGCCTCCAGATACTCCCGCAGGGTGGGGATGTAATCCTCGTCCGCGTCGTAATCCAGCACGGTGTCCTCCCGGTTCGCGGTGGTGCGGTTGGTGTTGTTGGCGTTGAGGACGGAGTTGGGGGCGTTCTCCGCCGTGTCGTCGGTCATGTCGAAGGCCAGGGCGCGAATCTCGTCCATGGTCAGGGCCTCGATGTCGGTGATGTCCTCCCGGTCGAACAGACGGGCGGCGTCGTCGTCATGGAGAATGAATATCTCCCCGTCAGCGCTGAGCTGGATGTCGCACTCCACCACGTCCGCGCCCGCGTCAATGGCGGCCTGGGTGCCGCGGATGGTGTTTTCCACATATTCGCTGGGCAGGCCGCGATGGCCGGAAATCAGGGTGTGGCGCAGGAGGGTGGTCACGTCGTCAAAGGATTCCAGGGCGTCGTTCACGGCCTGATAGTCTGTGCAGACAATGCCGTTGGCCCCGTTGGTCAGGGTGGTGTAGATGGCCTCGTCGGTGGCCTCTGTCTCCACCCAGACGGAGATAACCATGCCGTGCAGGTAGTCGATGGAATCATAATCGGCCACATCCTCCGGCAGAATGGCAATCTTGCAGTGGGCGGCGTTGGTGGTGGTCACGACGCTGTAAAGGGATTCGGTGCTGGTGTCAAGGCCCGCGTCCGTGAAGTCGATGGCCCCGATAACGCCGGTGTTCGCGGTGCAGACGGTCTGCACCAGATAGGCGTTCTCCGCGCTGGCGATAACGATGACGTCGTTCACCTCATTTTCCGCGCAGAAGTCGGAAAAGGCGGAGGCGGTCTCGCGGTCGGTCAGATAGAAGGCGGTGAGCGCGGTGTTCTTCGTGGCGGTGAGATAGGCGGTCAGGTCGTCGGAGATGGCCTCGCCGTCCAGGGTGGAGACGTTCAGCTCTGCGTCGATGGAGACGATCATGGTGTTGGGCCGCACGTCCGCAGTGGCGACGG
>JAJQHT010000008.1 GCA_021199595.1 Oscillospiraceae bacterium | reverse complement strand
AAAGAGAGGTAACCAAGGATGTTAGATACTAAGAATTCACAGAAATAACCCTTGACCCGAAAGAAAGCGCGTGGTCAAGGGTTATTTCTTTTTATGGGAGCGTCATAGACGCATATTTTGGTTTAAGAGCATAATGAATTGTGGAAGCGCCGGTGGGCGCTTTTTTTGCGCTCAGATTTAGACGGCGTGCGGTTTTCCCAAAGACCCTCCAACCGCAGAGCGCCCCTCCGCCGCCCGTAAAGGAGCTGACGGAGGGGCGCTGTGGGATGGATGGATTTATTCAAACGTGATGGGCCGCGTATCGCCGACCAGGCAGATATAGGTCTTGCCCACGCCCAGGTCAAGCTGGGAGCCGTCGGTATTGGTGAATACCAGCGGGTCGTACATATCGCCTTTCTCCCAGTTTATCTCGATATACTTGCCGCCGCAGACAAAATAACCCGTGCCGCTGGTCAGGTCGTAAGCCTGGCGGCCATCGTCGTCCCGGGTGTATTGGAGCGTGGGGACGATGACGATGTTTGTGACCGTCACCTGCTCGCCGGTGTTCTCGTCAATATAGGGGTCGCCGCCGAAGAAATAAACGGCGTAGTCGCCGGTGGCCTCGTCATAGACAAACTCAGTGTCCTTATAGTCAGAGTAGGATACAGTCACGTCCGTGGCGCTGGCGCCGCTCTCGGGCGTTCCGTCCTCTGTGAAGGTATAAGGGGAGACAAAGCTGTCCTCGTGGACGGTGCGCTTGGTGGTGGTCTCCAGATAGCCCTCAATCAGGTCGCTGGAGGTATACATACTGTGCTCGGTGCCGACGTTATTCAGCCGATAGCTGTCCCGCCAGTAGAGGCTGTCGCCGATGGTCAGGAAGTTGATGGATTCATAGCCCGTGTCGCTGAGCAGATTCAGCGCGTAGCTGCTGCCGCCGGCGTGTACCATCAGCGCGTCAAAGCCCATGGCGAGCAGGGTGAAATACTCCCGTGTGGAGCGGATGGTTCCCAGCGTGCCCGCGCCGGAGATGTCCTGATAGAGTGCCATGATGCGGGTGATGCCGCCCTCCTCCGTGGCCTCAATGAACATATCCGCGCTGCCGTTGCCGCTCTGGGGGAGGGATATTTTCAGCAGATTCAGCATGACGGCGATGGGCCGGTTGGCGGAAATATCCGTGTCCGTGACCTCGCCGGTCAGGGGGTTGATATAAACCTGGCTCTCGTCCGCCTGCGCGGCGGCCTCCTCTGCCGTCTCGACCTCGGCTTCCTCTTCAGCCTCAGTCTGGGCGGCGTCCTGTATGGTCTCCGACACCTGTGCGGCGGAATCGTCCTCGCCGCTGCTTCCGCAGGCTGCCATAGCCAGCAGCATTGCCGCAGCCAGCAGCACTGCGATCCATTTTTTCATAGCGGTTGAACCTCCTTGTTCAGTTTGGTAAATGGGGGCTTGTCTCCTCTGTTACGCCATTATCATACCTGTTTCAGGCGGATTCGTCAAGTCGGGGGTTAATAATGGCGCCGGCTGGCCAGGGTTTTCAGGAGCCGGAATTTGCGAACTGCCCGTTTGTGTGCCAGGGTGCAATGTGCTATAATAACGATAAGAAGTTTTGCATTGATTTAACGATACGACGGGGCGTGATTATGATTCGACTGATATTGGGCCGGGCCGGAACAGGAAAGACGGCGCGGATATTGGAGGAAATTGCCTGCGGCGTGCAGGAAGGCCGGAGCGGCATGGTGCTGCTGGTGCCGGAGCAGTACAGCCACGAGGCGGAGCGGGAGCTTTGCCGCGCGGCGGGGGACAGTGTCAGCCTGTATGCGGAGGCGCTGTCCTTCACGGGCCTGGCAAGGCGCGTGTTCGCCCAGATGGGCGGGGCAAAGCCTGTCATGGACAGAGGCGGACGGCTGCTGTGCATGGCGGTGGCGGCGCAGGCTGTGCAGGGGAGCCTGCGTGTATATCGCCGAAACGTCCGGGAGCCAAAGACCCTGGAGGGGCTTCTGCGTACGGTGGAGGAGCTGAAAAACGCCGGAGCGGACGGCCAGACGCTGATGGATATGGCGGGCCGCGCCCAGGGGGCGCTTTCCGAAAAGCTTTTGGATTTGTCGCTGCTGATGGAGGCGTACACCGCTGCCCAGAGCCGCAGCGCCATAGACCCGGCGGAGCGCCTTAAAACCCTGGCCGCCTTGATTGGGGACAGCCCGATGGCGCAGGGGCAGTTTTATCTGGACGGGTTTTCCGACTTCACGGCCCTGGAAAAGGATGTCCTTCGGGCCTTGATACGGGCGGGAACGGATATGACCGTCTGCCTGACCTGCGGGGACGAGGGAGACGGGGCCTCCCTGCTTCCAATGGAGACTGCCCGCTGGCTTGAGGCCACGGCGGCGGAATACGGCGCGGCGTGCTGCCGGGAGCGGATGGAGCCGGGGAATGACCGGCCTGCCGCGCTGGGGTATTACTGCGACCATCTGTTCGATTTTTCCTGTGCCGAGCCGCCGGAGGCGCGGGACGGGGTGATGCTGGTCACGGCCTCGGATGCCTATGAGGAGTGCGAGCTGGCGGCGGCGCGCATGGGCGAACTGGCCCGGGCCGGGTGCCGGTATCGGGATATGGCCGTGGCTGTCCGTGGGTTCGAGGACTACCGGGCCGCATTGGAGAGCGCCTGTCAGCGGTACGGCGTTCCGCTGTTTCTTGCCGGCCGGGGGGACACGCTGCGGAAAAGCGTGTCCATGGCGGCCCTTTCCGCGCTGGAGGCAGTGAACCGGGGATATGAATATGAGTCGGTGTTCGGATATTTGAAAACCGGCCTGTCCCCTGTTGGCCTCGCGGACTGCGACAGGCTGGAAAACTACGTCATATTATGGGGCATACGGGGCGGTCAGTGGGCGCGGACCTGGGCCATGCACCCGGAGGGGTATAACCGCCCCTTTGATGAGGCCGCCAACCAGCGGCTGGCGGAGCTGAACCGCCTGCGGGAGCTGGTCATCGGGCCGCTGAAAAAGCTGGAGCGGGCGGTGAAGGCCGCCGGCACGGCCAGGGAGCAGGCAATGGCTCTGGCGGATTTTCTCGTGAGTATAGAGCTGCCGGAGCGCATAGAGAAGCGGGCGGCGGAGCTTGCGGAATCAGGCCGGCAGGAGACGGCGGCGGAATATGGCCGCCTGTGGGACGTGATGTGCGAGGCTCTGGAGCAGTTTGCCGCCGTGCTGGGGGATATGCCCATGGACGGGGAGCAGTTTCAGGAGATGTTTTCCATGCTACTGTCAACCTACGACGTGAGCGTCATCCCCGTCTCACTTGACCGCGTGGCTGCCGGGGATATGGACGGGATGCGCCGCCGGCATATTAAGCACCTTCTGGTGCTGGGCGCGGCGGACGGACGGCTGCCCGCGCCGGAGCAGGGGGGGAGCCTGTTCACCCCGGACGAGCGGGAGGAGCTGGCCGCCTTGGGCCTTGGCCTGGGCGGGCCGGAGGAGGATATGGCCCGCGAGCTGGGGCTTATCTACAGCTGCCTGTCCCTGCCATCAGAGACGCTTTATATCAGCTGGCCCCGGTCGGATGGAGCGGGGGGCGAGACTCGGCCCTCCCTGGTGGCGGAACGGGCCAGAGCGCTGCTGAACGTCGTCCCCGTGGAGGGGGATTTGGCAGCGGCCCGGACGTTGTCGCTTGACGGTGCTTTTTTCCTGGCCTTTCGGGGCGGGATGGGTGACACTGCGCCCCGGGCGCAGGCCGCGCGGGACTATTTTGTCCGGAAAGGCCAGGGAGAGCGTATGGAGCGCCTGACGGGCGCCATAGAAGACAGCCGCCGCAGCCTGTCGCCGGAGGCGGTGCGGGCGCTGTATGGGCCGAAGCCCGGCCTTTCCGCCACGCGGGCGGAGAAATTCGGGGACTGCCGGTTTGGGTATTTCCTCCAATACGGTCTGCGGGCAAAGCCCCGGCAGCAGGCGGTCTTTGACCCCAGAGACTACGGCACCTTTATGCACTATATTCTGGAAAATGTGGCGAGAGATGCCATGGAGATGGGGGGCTTTCCCGCCGTCACCGAGGCCCAGGTACAGGAGCTGGCGGATAAATATGTGGATCAGTACATCACCCAGGAGCTGAACGATTTCGCGGACAAAAGTCCCCGGTTCATCTATCTCTTCCGCCGCCTGCGCCATACGGTGCGGCAAGTGACGGCGGATATGTGGCGGGAGCTGAAGGATTCCAAATTTCAGCCTATCGACCTGGAGCTGGATTTGCAGGCGGAGGGGGTATTAGCCCCCGTGGAGGAGGATGAAACGCCCCTTTCGGGCCGGGCGGACAGAGTGGACGGCTGGGTGCATGAGGGAGTGCTGTATCTCCGAATCACGGACTATAAGACCGGGGTGAAGAAATTCTCCCTGTCCGACGTGTGCCAGGGAGTGAATTTGCAGATGCTTCTGTATCTTTTCACCCTGGAAAAGCGGGGACTTGCCCATTTTGGGGCGGAGGAGCTTCGTCCTGCCGGGGTACTGTATGTCCCCGCCCGGTTCGGGACGGTGAACGCGGAGCGGGATGTGACCGACGAGGAGCTGGCGAAGCTTCGCCGTACCAGCGCCAAACGAAGCGGCCTTGTCCTTTCCGACCCGGCGGTGCTGGAGGCCATGGAGCCGGGGGAGGAGAAGCGATATATCCCCGTGCGGCTGACGAAGACCGGGGAATATACCAAGGCCAGCATGGAGAGCCTCGCGAGCCTTGAGCAGTTCGGGGCGCTGAGCCGATATATCGACAAGACGCTTTCCGACCTGGCCGCCGAGCTGCGGGCCGGGAGCGTGGCGGCAGACCCTTGGTTCAAATCCGCGCGGGACAACGCCTGCCAGTGGTGCGAATTTCAGGAGGCCTGCCTGTTCGACCCGGCGGGGGATGGCTGGCGGGTGCGCTCTCTTTTGTCGGCGTCCCAGGCGTG
>JAJQHT010000072.1 GCA_021199595.1 Oscillospiraceae bacterium | reverse complement strand
CATAAAGGCTTCTGTGGTGGGTAGGTTTCTTCTCACTGGCGGGGGTGGGGGTCGGGGCCTTGGCTTTTTTGCCCCTGGCTGTGACCTTTTCCTTCACCCAGTTGAAGCCGTCGTCAATGGGCAGATAGTCCTCTTCCGTCAGGCTGTCCAGAACCTCCGGCTCATAGGGCGCGGGTCGGGGCCGATTTTTGAACGCCTCCCACAAGGCGGCTACGCTTTTGTTCATGGCAGTTATGACCATCAGTGCGAAGGCTGCCACAAGCACCAGAAAGCTCCCCAGCACGCCGATGGCCTTTTTCAGTCCCAGCCCTATCAGGCCGGAGACTACGCCGCCGCATCGCTGCGCCGGATCCTGGGCCAGCCGCCAAAGGCTCTGCATTCCGGCGGAGAAGCCGTCCGCGAAAAGGCTGTCGCCCTGGAAGGCCAGCATATGCACGAACGCCCCGAATACTACCGGCAGCAGCAGGGCGCAGGTGACCCGCGCCCGCACAGGGCGGCCCCGGTGAAAGCCCAAAATGCCGGATCCCCAGAACAGGGCTATCGGCGCAAGATAAAAGCCCCAGCCGAAAAGCCCCCGCAGCAGAGCTCGGAAGGCCTCCACCAGCCAGCCCTCTACCGGGAACCAGGCAATGAACGCCACCAGCCCCACGAACAGCAGCACGACGCATCCAACCTGCCGGCGGATAGGCTTCGGCGGGGGAGGGGACGGTGTCGTTTTCTTTGTTTGGGTGGTTTTTTTCGTCTGCACAGGTTTTTTGGTTCCGTTTCCAGCGGCGCTTTTTTTCGTCCCGGCGGCGGTTTTCGTTTTGGCTGTATTGGTTCCGGCGGAACCGCTTGTCTTTTTTGTCCCGCCGCTTTTGGCGGCGGATGTACTCTTTTGCGCCATGAAGTTTACTCCTTAATTCAGCACCAGGGACAGGACGATGGTCAGCGCGCCCACCGCCCAGCAGTAGTAGGCAAACCCGCCGAAGCGGCCCTTATCCACGATTTTTTGCAGCAGCCGGATGGAAAGATACCCCGTCACACCGGCCACCAGCATACCCACGGCATAGGCGGGCAGAAGGGACGTGTCGAAGCCCTCCTCTATCACATCCATGACCTGAAGAATCACCGCCCCCAGCACGGACAGCAGGCTCATCAAAAACGAGAACCGCACGGCGTAGCTGCGCTTCAGGCCACGGCCCATGCCGGCGGTGATGGTGGTGCCGGAGCGGGAGAGGCCCGGTATGGTGGCCGCCGCCTGCGCCAGTCCGATGACCAGCGCGTCCACCACCGTCATGCTCTTTTCCGTTTTCTTCCCCTTGGGCATACGGTCGGATATAAACAGCAGCAGGCCGGTCACAAGCAGCGCGATTCCCACAAACCAGGAAACGCCGCTCAAGCTCTCAATCGCATCGTTTATCGGCACAATCAAAAGCAGCGGCAGGGTGGCGACAATCAGCATAAATATCTGCCGCCGCATGGGGATCCCCCGCGCGGACAGGCCCCGGCCCTTTGCCAGATCCTGCCCCATATGGCCTACCTCTAAAATCATGCCCTTCACGTCGCTCCAATAGGCGATAATAACCGCTACCAGGGTCGCCAGGTGGAGCATGATGTTAAACATAGCGCCGTCGCCAAGCTCCGCCAGACCTGTGGCCCCCAGCACGTTTTCAAACAGCGCCAGATGGCCGGAGCTGGAAATGGGCAGAAACTCCGCGACGCCCTGTACCAGACCCAAAATGGCGGCATACAGTATATTCATCCGATTCTCCCTTCTGCGGCCGCGCCGCACAATGATAAATAGATGCTCCGCAAGAAAAACACGGGGCAGGCGCATCGCCCCAAGGCCCCGCTGTTTTCTCTTTCTCTTCGATGCAGTCTATTGTACCATAAAATCAGCCCGTGGTCAAAGTCTATATAACGCGCGGCACGCGCGGCTTACAGCTCCACAGTGAACCAGTTCAGACCGTCCTTGTGCTCTACCCGTATCTGTCCCCGCAGGGCGGTGACAATTTCGCGGGCGATAGCAAGGCCGATGCCTGCGCCCTTTCCGGCCTGGTCTGTCTGATAGAAGGGCTTGAAGATGTTTTCATACTCGCTTTTGGAGATTGCCTCTCCGGGGTTTCCCACAGAGATTTGTATCGTCCGGCGGGAGATAGTCGTGCAGCGGCGTGCCGCGAGCCGGATGTCGCCGCCGGGGGCGCAGTATTTCAGCGCGTTATCCAGCAGCACGTCCACCACGGTCAAAAGCTGCACCCGGTCGCAGCGCAGACTCAGGCTCTCCGCCACGTCAGACTTCAGGGCGTGTCCCTCCTCAAAGGCCTGCACCTCAAAACGCAAGGCCTCCTCCTGCAAGAGCTTTGTCACGTCCAGCTGCTCCTCCTGGCCGCTGCGCCCCGGCAGAGCCAGCCAGACCATAGCCTCCGTCAGCGACTGCATACGGCCGCACTCCTGGCGGATGTTATCATAGCAGAAGGCGGCGTTTGGCCCCTCGTCTCCGCCCGACCTTTCCAGCAGATCGAGGTTGGCGCTTATGATGGACAGGGGCGTTTTCAGCTCATGGGAGGCGAAGGATACGAACCGCCGCTGCTCATCCAGGGCCTGCTTCGCCGGGCGGGCGAACCACCGGGACAGAAACAGACCCACTACAAACATCAGCGCGAGGCTCGGCACAGCGATGAGAGGGATTTCATTTCTTGTTTTGGCCAAATCCGCCGCGATATAGGAAACGTCCATAAACACGACCCGGTGGCCCTCATCTGCGCGAATGCCGTTATAATAGCGTACCTGGTATTCTTCCAGAAGCCCCGTCTCCTCCAGACTGCCCGCCAGCAGGGCAATCAGTCCGTCCGGGGTGAGGCCCTGCTCCGCCAGGAAGAACTCTCCCAGCACCACCTGGGCGGTGTCGGTCTGGTTGTCTATTTCCAGGACAAAATAGGGCGGATAGCCCTGCAAAATGGCTTCGCCGCTCGCGGAGCGGTTTTCCAGGTTGTTGATGTTCAGCATATACATCATGCAGTCGTATTCCAGCTGGCTCTTTTTCTGATAATAGACCACGCCCGCCAGCAGCAGGGAAAGCAGCAGCATAATAATCATGAACACGGACAGGAATTTAAATTGCAGCTTGCGGGTCATGTGTTCTTCTCCCGCAGGCAGTAGCCAATCTGCCGCCGGCACCTCTCCCCGCGCCGTCAGCAGCACAGGGATCTGCCGCCCCTTGGCCCGCAGACGGCGGACGACCTCCAGCCCGTCCAGTTTGGGCAGCATAACGTCCAGAATAATGAGGTCGTATAATGCCGCTCATGGCGGAATCCAGCCCCGCTTCCCCGTCCGAGGCAATGTTGGACAGCATCCGCTGGGTGCTCAGCAGCTGCTGTATGGTCAGCGCCATTCGCTCCTCGTCCTCCACAATTAATACACGCATGGATCTCATCCTCCTGTGCTTGCGCTGATTTATCCATTGCTTGTTGTGTTTGCCATTATTGTATCATACTTCTTGTATGAAAAAAAGCCATAATCAAGAAGTGGGCGCTGGGGAAGCCCCAGCGCCCGTGTAAAAAAGGAAAGGAAAGAAATTCTGTCACTGCAAGTAATCGTACACCTTTACCGGCTGGCCAAGGGTCAGGTTGGTCAGGATGTGGGCGCAGGAGACGATGCGGCGGACGGGGAGGTCTGCTAGGGGCGCGAACACATGGGGGTGCAGCTCCAGCCGGGCCTGGCCGTTCCAGGCCTCCAATATCTCCATATCTGTGGTCTGGGCGCGTATCAACTCAGCGATGCGGGGCGTGCCGTCATAATTGGGCTGGAGCTTCAGCATGAAGGTGGGGGAGCCAATCTGCGCCCTGGCCTGCTGGATGTCCATGGGCCAGTATTTATAGGTCATGGTGGCGGTGGCAATGCGCTGGCGGCTCTCGCCCACCTCGCAGGTGCCCACCAGCGTCTCCCCGTCCACGAACAGCTTGGGAAAACCGGGCTTTTTGGGATAGGCGTGGGCCTCCCGTCCGCCGGCCATGGGGCCGAAGCCGTCCAGCACCATCAGGTGCAGATACTCTCCCTGCTCCCCCTGATAGGACACGGGGATGGCCTGACCGCACTCGGAATAGGAGCCATAGCCCGTGGTGTCCGGCATACGCATGACCTCGAACCGCACCAAAGGCCGCTCCAGCAGCTCCAGCGGCTCTGGCACCACCTGACGCAGAGCGTCCCAGTCCGTTTCATAGGTGATGAAAAGATGCTCCCGCCGGTTGAAACGATGGGCGCAGGGCGGAATAGCCGGGGCGCACAGGGGCGTTGACATTCTCTTTATGATTTCTTCCGCTTTCATTGAAAAAACCTCCTGTATGCACTGTTTATACAATAGAGTATAGCACACTTTGACCCCGGAGGAAATCCCCACAGCATAAGTAAATTTTCCTACCCATTCACTTTTTGTTTACAAATTCTTACAATTTTATTCACCAAAGCATTGTCCCAATGGAGTATTATACACTTGCGAGGGCCAAAAGGTGCAACCGCAGCACCGGAAGGACACGCAGAACGGGTAAAGTGACAACGCCAATGTCACAGAGTTTGCTACTTTTCATTTTTTCACTCCTCTCTTCTTTGTTTGCAAGGACGGGCGTCTTCGGACGTCCGTTCTTGTTTTTCTGCGCGTGCGCCGCCGCGCGGCGTTATATGCCCTGCGCCAGCATGGTCTGCGCAATTGGTTCAAAGGCGGCGATATAGGCGGCGGAGGTCAGCTCCTGGCGGGGGATGCGGAGCGACTCCTCCCATACGGCGTCGAGGATGGCTTTCATGCCGGTGCGAAGGCGCTTGTCTGATTCCTGGCGGGTGTTTTGAAGAAGGGCCGCGCCGCAGGCAGCGGCGATGCCGGGAGCATACAGAACGCCGCCCTCCCGGAGCAGGCGGATGGCTTCAGGGG
>JAJQHT010000271.1 GCA_021199595.1 Oscillospiraceae bacterium | reverse complement strand
TGACGGCATAGGTCACATAGATGAGGGAAATGGTTTTCTCTGTCAAAAGCGAGGTCAGGCCAACGCCCAGGGAAAACAGGATGACGCCCAGAAAGCACGTCAGCTTGGGGCCTTTCTTGTCGTTGATAAAGCCGCCAATCAGGTTGCCGAACACGAAGGCAAAAATCATATACGAGGAGACCATCCCCGCGGCGGAGGCGTTCCAGTTGAACGCGGTGACGATGGGCGTTTTGAACACGCTCCACAGATACAGGATGCCCACGCAGAGCTGCACGACCAGTGCGCCTATAATGGCAGGCAGCGGATTCATATTCCTTTTCTTCATGTTTCCTCCAAAAAAATACGCCCTTCCGCAGAAGAGACTAAAATCATACTTATATAATATTCCTATTTTCCCCGTCTGTCAATAGACCGGCCCCGATATTCATACACAGCAAAATCATCGACACGGAAAATTTTCGCTTTCACTCCCCCGCTAAAAGTGCCTCCCTTCCGCAATTTGGAAGGGAGGCCAGCTGGTTTTTTACGTTATCATTAGAGCATCATTCCGCCAGCGCAACACCCTCAGCAAGAGCTAAGGCTTCGTCTGCCGTATAGTCGGTGGAGACATGGAGATTAAAGACAATTTCATTATCGGTGTCGTACCAAGATATGACCCAGCTCCCCTCAAATTCTTCCATGATATACGCCTCATAGCCATTCACGGTGCAGTCGGTAATCTCAAACGCATCCTCTCCGTTGAGAGCACTGTCTGCTTCCATATATTCCAGCTTCTGAGCATCATAGGCGTCTTGATTAGCCAGAGCAGTCTGCTCCTCATCAGCCCAATAGCGCGCATAATACAGCGAAAACTCTTGGTTCCAATCTCCGGAGTAGTATGTCTTAATTGCGGAGATATAGCAGCCCCCATATAAATCCGCCCAAAGGGTGTTCAGGCTGTCCTCCACGCTTTCGGCGCCCGTTGTCACGGTATAGCTCTCCCGGTCAATATCCAGCTCATAATCTCCTAACTGGTCATATACCTCCAGTGCCGCCGCCACGCGGGGATCGCTCGCTGCCTCACCGTCCGCATACTGATAGTCTGCCATCACCCGTTCAGACACGGCGGCGCTGTCGATGCTGTCCAGGGCTGCAAAGTCGATAAGCTCAGCGAGGCTCTCCATGTTCTCCATGGCAACGCCATCCTCCGCACCACAATAGGTCTCGCAGGCAATATAGCAGGTATCCAGCTCCGCGAACAGCAGACCCGTGGATGGGCCGAGGGCCAGCCACACCGATACGCCGGAAGCCGTGGTATAGCATTCCTCCTCGCAGTCCGCCGGAATTTCGCCGGAGACAGTACTAAAGGTGCCCAGGGAGCCTTTGACGATGCGGTAGACATTCATGCCGTCTATCGCCGTGTCCAGCCCGGCGGAAACGTGGACAGCGTTAAAGCTGCCGTCGTCGCAGACCTCCGCGGAACACCAGAAATTGTCCGTAAGCGCATCATATTCCTCCGCTTCCAGGCCGAAGGAGGATATGCCCAAATACTCGCACAGCGTTTCTATCGCCTGGTTGGGGTCGTCCTCGTCTGCATTGATAATGACGTTCGCCTGAATAAGCTGAAGGTCATATTTTTCCGCTATCTCATCAAGCGCATCCGCCAGCACTCCGTAGCCCAGGCCATAGACGGCCCGATGCGAGTCGCTGTAATCCAGCAAATCCACGGCATTCAAATCCATCTGATGATTAAAAATCAGATCCTCGTACTCCAAATACGCCTGAAGCTCTACCGTGCCGTTTATGGCCGCTTCCATCTCCGATTCGTCTTCCGCCGATTCTGTCGTACTACCGTATATGCTGTAGGTGGCATATTCTGACCCATCCTCCCGCTCATTTGTCTCAATCAATCGGTCTGACAGGCTGTACTGATAGACCGCCAGAGCCGACACGGTAAACGCGGCCACGATTGCCGCGGCAATGAGTATTGTTCGCACGGTCCGGCGCGGCATTCGTCCTTCTGTTTTTGTTCGTTTCATAGCTGGTTCCTTTCCCCGGCTTTCCTGCCGGATTTGGTCATAGGCCTGGGAAAGGCGGCTCTCCATGGACTCTGGAAGCTCTGCGTCTTTGCTGAAGGCGGCGCGAAGCCATTTTTCCTGCTTTCTCATAAAACCGTCTCTCCTTTCTCCATTAACGCGGCCAGCTGCTGCCGGCCTCGTCTTAATCTTGCGGTGACCGTCCCCAGGGGGATATTCAGCAAGGCCGCTATCTCCCGGGCTTTGAAACCTTCGCCATAATACAGCTCCATCACGGGGCGCAGCGGCGGCGACAGGGCCGCCATCAGGTCGTTGAAAACAATATCGCCGCTGGCGTCCTCATCTCCGGCTTGCTCCGGCAGCTCATCCATGACCACCAGCCTCTCCCGGCGGTGGATGATGTCGTTGCAGTTGTTGATGAGTATGCGGGTGAGCCAGGATTTAAAATATTGGGGCTTTTGCAGGGTGTCCAGCTTTTCCCAGCAGTCCAGATCAGTCTGGGCCACGGCGTCCTCCGCGTCCATCTCGCAGGTGAAAAAGCTGCGTGCTATCTTATACAGGCTCTGCTTATGCTCTTCAATGAGCCGGACGAAAGCATCCTCGTCCCCTGCCCTGGCCCGCTCTATCGTCTCTTTCATGGTTTCCTCCGTGCTGAAATGCTGCGGCAGGTCAATATGGTTTCGTTCATAGCCACCTCCACGCGCGACCGGTCTTGCGCTTTACACCCATTAGACGGTTCGGCAGGCGTTTTTATTGTGTGGAGAAAGGAAAAAATAAAGGAGCCGGCGCTAAAACCGGCTCCCATAAATGAGCAATTAATAATTTTCCGCCCGCACCTCAAAATAGGACTGCGCGTGCTTGCACACCGGGCAAATGTCGGGGGCCTTGGTTCCGACTACCATATGGCCGCAGTTGCGGCACTCCCACAGCGTCACGCCGCTTTTTTCAAAGACCTCTTTCGCCTCCACGTTATGCAGCAGCTTGCGATAGCGCTCCTCATGAGATTTCTCAATGGCAGCAACGCCGCGGAACTGCTCGGCAAGGGCATGGAAGCCTTCCTCGTCCGCCTCGCGGGCCATGCGGTCATACATATCCGTCCACTCATAGTTTTCGCCCTCGGCGGCATGAAGCAGGTTTTCGGCGGTGTCGCCTATCTCGCCCAACGCCTTAAACCACAGCTCAGCGTGCTCCTTCTCGTTGGCGGCAGTTTTCAGGAACAAGTCTGAAATCTGCTCAAATCCCGCTTTCTTTGCAACGCTGGCAAAATAAGTATATTTGTTGCGGGCCTGGGACTCGCCGGCAAACGCCTCCCAAAGGTTTTTCTCCGTCTTTGTGCCTGCATAGGGATTTTTCGCGGGAGCAGGAGCCGGAGCCTCCTCAATCTTCACGAATTTGCTGGCTGGCTGCTTGCATTTCGGGCAGACAAAATCTGCGGGCAGCGGCCCTTCATAAATGTAGCCGCATACGGTGCATTTCCACTTTTCCATAATGATTACCTCCATTTAAAAATGATATTATTCCTCGCACGAACGCTGTCCGCATTCGTGGTCGCTGCATTGTTCGTCGGGGTGACGTTCGCCATGATATACGCATTGGACGTCCGGGTCACAGGCAAGCTTATTCGCAAGCAACGCCTCCACCGCGGCGTCTGCGCTGCCGCTGACACCGCCATAAAGTTTTATCCCTGCCGCAGCAAGCGCCGCCTGTGCGCCGCCGCCAATTCCTCCGCAAATCAACGTATCCACACGCAAGGCGGTCAGAATCTCCGCCAATGCGCCGTGGCTCTGTCCCTCCGTATCAACCACCTGAGAAGATGCGACCCTTCCATTCTCCACATCGTAGACCTTAAATCTTTCCGTCCGGCCAAAGTGCTGAAAAATCTGACCATCCTCATAGGTGACTGCAATTCGCAGGATATTCTCCCCTTTTGGCCTGTCAAAAAGCTGATATAGCTCCCGCTTGCTGCATCTCTGCGTTCCACAGTAGCTGTTCCGCCCGTCGCAGAGGCGATACTCGCCTCCCTCTATCCGCAGGGGACGGCTGTCCACCAGCGCGTCCGCCATTTTTCTGCGGGCCGTTTCATATATCCGCTGGGCCGTTGTCCTCGCAATCTGCATCCGCTGACTGCACTGCTCCTGAGACAGCCCCTCCTTGTCTATCAGGCGAATCGCCTCATACTCGTCCACCGTTAAAACCACCGGCTGCCGCTCTTCATCGTTCCATAACGGCTCAAATCCAATCGTCTGCGGAAGACGGCATATCATCCTGCATTTTGTCGGCCTTGGCATGGCTCTCTCACGTCCTCCTCACAAATGATTGTAATTTAATTATACAACTGTTTGTGGCATATGTCAATTATATTTTCCAGCACACACTTAGGGGAACAAAGCGAATAACAGCATATTTTACACACTTATCTAATGAATGCGTTTTTTAGCTATTTCTTTCACATGATTGTGATTTTTTTATAGACAACGCAACACAGGAATGATATACTATATCAGTAATTTTATATAAGGAGGAGTTTTCATGGAAAACGTCAAAAAGTACATTGCCGAAGCTATCGGTACCTGCGTTTTGGTGACGTTCGGCTGCGGCACTGCCTGCGCCGTTGGATGCGCCAGTGACGCGGGCAGCGGGTACCTTCTCACCGCACTTGCCTTTGGTCTGGTCATCGTTGCCATGGCCTACAGCATCGGCAACATCTCCGGCTGTCACATTAACCCAGCCGTCTCCCTGGCAATGCTTATCCGCAAGCAGCTCTCTGTCCGGGATTTCATCGGATATGTGGTTGCCCAGCTCATAGGCGCAGCCCTTGGATGCGTGGTGCTGGGCGTGGTGTTCGGCTTTGACTGCGGCTTTGGCGCCAACCAGATTCAGGCCGGATGGGAG
>JAJQHT010000164.1 GCA_021199595.1 Oscillospiraceae bacterium | reverse complement strand
CTTATATGTAAATAGGAGAATAAAACAATGGCTAATGTACACAAATCCCTGACCGAGCTGGTCGGCGGCACGCCGCTGCTGGAGCTGACAAACCTGGAGAAGAAATACGGCCTAAAGGCCACTGTTCTTGGAAAGCTGGAGTATTTGAACCCCGCCGGCTCCGTGAAGGACCGCATCGCCAAGGCCATGATTGAAAAGGCCGAGGCGGAGGGCAAGCTTGTACCCGGCTCCGTCATCGTGGAGCCGACCTCCGGCAACACGGGTATTGGCCTTGCCGCCGTGGCTGCCGCCAAGGGCTACCGGGTCATTCTCACCATGCCGGAGACCATGAGCGTGGAGCGCCGGAACCTGCTGAAGGCCTACGGGGCGGAGCTGGTGCTGACCGAGGGAGCCAAGGGCATGAAGGGCGCTATCGCCAAGGCGGACGAGATCGCCGCCGAGACGCCAAACAGCTTCATCCCCGGCCAGTTTGTGAATCCCGCGAACCCGGCTATCCACAAGGCCACCACCGGCCCGGAGATTTACCGGGACACGGACGGCCAGGTGGACATCTTTGTGGCCGGCGTTGGCACCGGCGGCACCATCACCGGCGTGGGCGAGTATCTGAAGGAGCAGAACCCGGCCATCAAGGTCGTGGCTGTGGAGCCTGCCAGCTCTCCCGTCCTGTCCAAGGGCGTGGCCGGGAGCCATAAGATTCAGGGTATCGGCGCGGGCTTCGTGCCGGACGTGCTGAATACCGCTATCTATGACGAAATCATCCCCGTCGAGAACGAGGACGCCTTCGCCCTGGGCCGGGAGATTGGCCGCAGCGAGGGCATATTAGTAGGCATCTCCGCCGGCGCCGCAGTCTGGGCCGCTCTGGAGCTTGCCAAGCGCCCCGAAAACGAGGGCAAAACCATCGTAGCCCTGCTGCCCGACACGGGAGACAGATACCTCTCCACCCCCATGTTCCAGGACTGATATAACGCTGATTCTTTCCAATCCTTCCTTACTATATAATTTTGGTTCCCTCCTAGAAAGCCGGCGGCGCAGGCATCGCACCTGCGCCGCCGGTGATTTTTTGTTTTGCGGGCAGACACTTAATAATCGACAATTCCTTTTGCCTCCGTCATGCGGCAGACCAGCTCTGCCAGCGCCTGGGCGCTCATTGCCGATTCCGGCGGCTCCTTTATCCATTGCTCCAGCATAGCCACCATGCCGCTGACCACAAAGGTAGTGGCAAACTCCTTTTCCAGCTCTGACCGAACGCCTTGCAGGTCATAGTGAATGTATTGGCTGTCCCGCAGATATTCCCGGCATTTCCGCTGCACAACACAGCTCTTTCCGTTGTTGATGAAAAGAGCCAGCGTGTCTCTGTGCTTGTCAAAGAAGCTGAAGAAAAGCTTGGCCGCGTCGCACAGGCTTTCTGTGGTCTGTTCCTTCGTGTGGGAGATGAAATCAGAGAAAAGCGTATCCAGGCAGTATTCTATAATCTCATCCTTGGAATCGAAAATCTGATAAAAGGTCTGCCTGGTCAAATCCGTGCCATCCATAATCTGCTTGATAGACAGAGCCTCCAAATCCGTATGCTGGAGCAGTGCCAAAAAGCTCTGGACGATTTCCCTTCTTGACCGCAGGGCGGACGGGTTGCTTCCCTTATACATAGCTTGCCTCCATACTCGCTGAAAAGTCAAACACAAGAAGCCTTCTGTCAAACTTACGGTGCATCTATTGACTTTTCAAAGCTCCTTGTGTATACTATACCACAAAGTCATACAGATGTCAAACATAATACAACTGTATGTTTAAGGGGATCCATCATGTCGCTCGTTTATCTTGGCGCTGCATTTCTCGTCATCATATTGCTTCTCGCCTTACGCAGGCCGCTGTATCAGGCAATCCTGGGCGGCCTTTTGGCCATGGTTTTCCTGTACCGCATCCCTGTGGCCGCGATTTTCACACAGACCGCCCATGTGTTTACGGACTGGAGCCTGTTGTCCATTTTAGTATCTCTCTACCTCATAACCTTTTTGCAGCGAATGCTGGAGGCCCGCAGTCAAATCAAGCTGGCGCAGGAGGATTTGAACGGATTGTTTCATAATCGACGCGTCAACGTATCGGGCGCGGCATTGTTTATTGGCCTGCTGCCATCTGCCGCAGCGATGATTCTGTGCGGAGATATTGTAAAGGACAATACTGACGGCTATCAAAATCCCAAGTCACAAGCCGTCGTAACATGCTGGTTCAGACTCATCCCCGAAAGCTCTCTGCCCACATACGCCCGCGTTCTGTTGATGGCAAGCCTCTCCTCTGTGCCATTGGGGTCGTTTATGCTGGGAATGGTGGTGCCGATACTGACGCTCTTTGCCCTGGGCTATTTCCCCTGTCTTGCCCGGCTGCCGAAAGATCCAGGTACGCCCCGCAGCGAAAACCGCCTCCGCGATTTGCGAAATTTGTTCCTGCACCTGTGGCCGTTACTGCTGATTCTGGTGTTGATTTTGGCATTCGGACTTTCCGTGGTTCCCGCTGTGGCTATTTCTATCGTGGCTGGAATCATAGTGTACCGCTTTTCTATCAGGGAAATGCTTTCCATGCTCCGCAACGCATGGGAGGTGAAGCTGTTGCTAAACACATTTTTGGTGTTGGTTTTGAAGGAATTTATCGAATATACCGCCGTTCTGGAGACCCTGCCTGATATACTTTCCGCCTTACCTATCCCGGCGTATCTGATTTTTGCCATACTGTTTCTTCTGGGTGGCATCATCAGCGGCTCCAGCGGGATCATCGCGCTGGGTACGCCGATTGCGTTTGCCGCCATGGACGGCGGAATGCCCCTAATGGTTTTCCTCATGTGCATGGCCCACGCGGCCAGTCAAATATCTCCCACCCATATATGTCTGGTGGTAGCGTCCGATTATTTTCATATTACGCTGGGGGCGCTGATTCGCAGGACACTCCCCGTGGCGCTGGCCTTTTGCGTTCTGATGGTCGGGTATTACAATCTGCTGCTAATTCTTGGATTCTGAGTTTCTGATACATTATTTTGGAAGGAGCAATTTTCATGTCGCAATCCTATATTATTCAGGAAACAGAGCAATACTACCCCCTTTCCGTGCTGTTTCACGGCAGCGGAATGGAAATCGAGGTCAGCGACACGCCGCCATTTGGCATGGTGAAAATGTGGCGGATGGACGACGCTGAGAGTGGAGAGCTGATTTCAGCGGCCACCCTGCAAATCCGGGACGGGGTATATACCCTGGGCGATATTGCCGTCAGGGAAGACCACCGCAGTGAGGGCCTGGGAAAGAGGATGCAAAAGGTGGTTTTTGACGAGGCCAGAAGCATGGGCGTCAAAGAGCTTTGGGGCAGCGCAAAAGTTCCCGATTACTATTACCGCCTGGGCTGGAAAAAGATGGACTGGGATTCATCTCCCAAGGTGGGCGTAAACTGTCACACCTGCACCAGGAGAGGAAAATCCTGTTTCCCGGCGATCATCAGGATGGATCTGTAAAATATTGGTTCCCTCCTAAGAAGCCGGCGGCGCAGGCATCGCACCTGTGCCGCCGGTGATTTTCGTTCTCATATTGTGAATGTAAACAAGCGGCGGTGTCGTTTTTTGTGAAAAAAGCTACGCGCCGGGGGATTGACAAACGGAGAAAATACTAATAGAATTATTGTATAAGTTAATAGAATAAAACATCTTTCTAAAGTTGTGCAGCGTTTGCGTAAGTCCGAGCTTCTCGGATTTTTTTACGCAGGCGCTGTTTTTGTATATCAGAAAGGAGGCGGCACTGTGTCCACGCTGCCGGTAAACAACAAGGCCCGGCGCAGGCAGCTTAGGCTGATGCTCACAGGGCTGTTTGTGGCTATGGTGGCCATCTTCCTCATCTCTATGACCCAGGGGATATACCCTCTGTCTCTCCACGAGATTTTCCAGATTCTCGGCTCCCTGCTGGGCTTTTCCACAGAATACACCCACAACGGCTGGGTGGCCTTTATGAACGTGCGTCTGCCCCGGCTGACGGCCTGCATTTTTGTGGGGGCGGCTCTGTCCGTCTCTGGGGCCGCCTATCAGGGGATATTCCACAACCCCATGGTGTCCCCAGACCTGCTGGGGGCCAGCTCTGGGGCGGCCTTCGGGGCCTGCGTGTCCATTTTACTGTCCGCCTCCATTCTGGTGCAGCAGATTTCCGCCTTTGTCTGCGGCATTGCGGCGGTGGTGCTGACCCTGGCCATCAGCTCCATCGTCTCCCGCCGGGAGAACAACACCACGACCTTGGTGCTAACGGGGATGGTGGTGTCCTCCCTGTTTTCCGCCGGGGTCTCCATCACAAAGCTGCTGGCCGATACGGACAGCCAGCTTGGGGAGATCACCTTCTGGCTCATGGGGAGCATGGCCAGCATAAAGCTCAGCGCTCTGCCCATCTTAATAATTCCGGTGATTATCAGCCTGATCCCTCTGCTGCTTCTGTCCTACCGGCTGAACCTGCTGTCCTTCGGGGACGAGGAGGCGCAGACCCTCGGGGTAAACGTGAAGGCCATGCGGCTGGTGATGATCGGCTGCGCCACGCTCGCCACCTCCGCCTCTGTGGCAGGCTGCGGCATGGTGGGCTGGATCGGGCTGGTGATTCCCCATCTCATGCGTTTTCTGGTGGGGCCGGACTATAAATATCTCCTGCCAGCCTCCGCCATGGGCGGAGCCATCTTTCTGATGCTGGTGGACAACATCACCCGCATATTTTTCGCGGTGGAGGTCTCCATCGGCATCCTGACCGCCCTGATCGGTGCGCCCTTTTTCCTGATTCTTCTCGTAAAAGGAAGGGAGAGCTGGCTATGAACTTTGCTGCGGAGGGGCTGTGCTGCGGGTATGGAAACGCACCGGTTTTGACCGGTCTGGATTTTGCCGCAGAGAGCGGCGCGGTGCTGTGTATTCTCG
>JAJQHT010000303.1 GCA_021199595.1 Oscillospiraceae bacterium | reverse complement strand
CAAATTCCTCATAGGTCATGGCGGCTTCGCCGAACCAGGTGGCGTCAAACAGCATTTCCGCCGGGAAGCCGGTGTAATCCCCGGCCTCGATCAGGGCGTAGAAATCCGCCGCCGCGCCGCTGGTCTGGATGTCCTCGCAGGAGTCCACAAAGGCCATGAGATACGCCTGATAGTCGCTCTCCTCCGTGCCGGCAGAAGTGCCGGAGGCGGCCTCAATCAGCATGGTGAAGTAGGTGACGTATTCCTCGCTCACGTCCTTTATCATCCATTCTGGGTGGAACTGCACGGCCAGGACAAAGCTGGCCTCCGGCATCTCTATGGCCTCGACCATGCCGTCCTCCGCCACGGCGGTGACCACAAGGCCCTCGCCCAGATCCTTGACGCCCTGGTGGTGCCAGGAGTTTACCTCATACTCTCCGGCTCCGCCCATGGCCTGCGCCACGAGGGAGGTCTCGGCCTCGATGGTGATGGTGTGATAGGCAAAATCCTCCCCCGCCGGGTCGCGGTGTGTGACCTCCACATCCGCCTCATACTGGGTGGGAATGTCCTGATACAGCGGCCCGCCGCAGACCACATTCAGAAGCTGAAGACCCCGGCAGGTGGCCAGAACGGGCATATCCAGCGCCAGCGCCACGGTGCAGTACCAGTAGTCGGAAATGTCCCGCACCTCGTTCACCGTCTCCAGCAGCTCATAAGGCTCCTCTCCGTATAGAGCGGGATCCAAATCCTCTCCGCCGGTCAGAATGAGGCAGTCCACTGTCTCCAGGGCGGCCAGGGCGGATTCCTCATCCGTGGCCTGGGGCAGATACACTGCCTCGGCTCCGGCCAGCTCAACCGCGTCGATGTATGCCTGGGTGTCCTCGTCGGGGACGCCGTCCTCAAAGTCCCCTACCCAGGAAACGCCCACCTGCACCAGCTCCGCGGACGGCTCCTCCGAGGAGGCATAGGCCCCCGCGCACAGCAGTCCCGCCAGAAGCGCCAGGGTTATCAGCAGGGAAAGGCTCTTGCGAATCCAAGTTGTCATTAGTTTTTCCTCCTTGCATATTCATGTTTGCTTATTACATGGACAGTATAGCACACCTGGAAAAAATTGCAAGAAAATTGGGCCGCGTCAAAAGCTGACGCGGCCCGTTGTGCAATACGGATTTCTTAAAAAATCGGCGATTTTCAGGGTGTATTCAAAACAGCCTGAATTACTCCCCAGTGCCGTCCAGCATAGCGCCGTTGGAGGGGTGGTCGGCAATCTCATACACGCCGCCGGCGGCCACAAATTCCTCATAGGTCATGGCGGCTTCGCCGAACCAGGTGGCGTCAAACAGCATCTCGGCGGGGAAGCTGGTGTAATCCCCGGCCTCAATCAGGGCGTAGTAGTCGTCCGCTGAACCGCTGGTCTGGATGTCCTCGCAGGAGTCCACGAAGGCCATAAGGTACGCCTGATAATCGCTCTCCTCCGTGCCGGCGGCGGCCTCCTCAGTGGCTTCCTCGGTCTCCTCCTCCACGGTCAGCAGGGAGGTGACGAAGGGGGTCTTGTCGGCTTCCGCCACGGTGGTGTTGTTGTTGGAGATGATGTACCAAATCAGTTCGTCGAACATGGTGTCCGCATCCTCCAGGGCCTGCTCCTGAAGCCCGATATAATAGCTGGTCATGCTCTCGGCGGCAGCCTCAGGATCCTCCGCGTACAGAGCGGCGGTCTCCTCCAGGATGGAGGGCAGCTCGGCAATCAGGTCGGTTTCCACGCTGTTCCAGTAGGCGCGGATGCTGTCGCCCCACATGGTGCGGTTCTGCTCCGCCAGGGAGCCGAGGCGCTTGAAGTGGGTGAAGGCGATGTCCAGACGATAGTAATAGCTGCCGAAGTTCTCGATATAATCGTCCGGGTTGTTGGCATACATATCCGCCACATCGGTAATCAGGTTGCTCATGGGCAGATACACGGAGTGCTCCGCGTTCGCGAGGCAGTTCCAGGTGACAACGCACATGGCGGCGGGCAGATCAGGATAGGTCTCGATAACGGCGCAGTTGATCTGGCGCTCGATGCCGATGACGCGGGCATTCCCGCCGGCCTCCTCCGGGCAGTACTCGGTGCCCTCGAAGCGGGCGCGGGTCAGCTCCAGGATGTCCTGGACGGAGACAAGCTCGTCCGGCTCATAGAACAGGTCGTAGCGGGTCTTGGTGTCGTAATCCCCGGCGGTGGAGGGGGCCAGCAGCACATGGCCGTACCAGGTGCGCATATTGGAATAATCCTCCAGCAGGTCGGTGCCGCAGTAGGTCTCATAGAGATCCATGTTGCCGTCCTCGTCATAGACGGCCACGCCGATCTCCTCCGGCAGGGTGAACAGATCCTCGGAGCAGTACATGGTCTCGCCCTCGACATACTCCTCCACGGTGCCGAGCATACACTCGTTGCCGAACACAGCCACGCAGTCATCCGGGCATTTCACGGCGATCCACTGATGGCCGGAATAGCTCTCCAGATACCAGGCCTCGCTCTGGTCGGTGATAAGGAAGGTGTTGCATTCGGAGCTGCCGTAGGTCTCCATCAGGTAGCCGTAAGCCTCCAGGGCCTCGCGGGCGCTGGTGCAGGTGGCGGCGATGTAGGAGCTGACCCACATCTCGGAGATTCCGTCGGTGGTCAGAGGGTCAGCCTCCAGAATGGCGTCGGACACATAGGTGGTGACAGCGCCGGTGATGGACAGGCCATACTCGTTGCTGGCGGCGTTGGCCGCATCCTCATAGCCAATGATGGGGGTGGCGGTGTACTGGTAGGTCACGTCGGGCAGAGGTACCTCCGTGTCGCCCACGGTGATGGTGCGGCCCGGCTCGGTGCTGGCCTCCACTACGGTGACGTAGCCCTGGACAGTGGTGGTGATGTCTACGGTGTGGCCGGTGATGTAGGTGCCGTTCACACTGACGTCCTTGCCCACATAATAGCCGGTGCAGGCGAGGGCGCTGGTCATGCCGGCCATCAGAGCCACGGCAAAGACCACGCAGAGCAGGAATTTCAAGGTTCGCTTCATTTTTGCGAGTCCTCCTTTTGTTTTTTGCTCTCTGGAAAATTAATCCAGAGAACGACAAGAGCAATTATAGTTGAATTCTTTGGGAATGTAAAGATTAAAATTGACAAAAAGCTTACAAAAAACCGGAGCCATACCACAGATAGCGGTACGGCCCCGGCGGCTTAAGGCTTTATAAGGTTGTTAGCCCTCGCTGACCTCCTCTGTCTCCATGAGAGAGGTGACGAACGGGGTCTGCTCGGTGGTGGGCATGGTGTTGGTGTTGGCGATAATGTACCATACCAGCTCGTCAAACATGGTGTCCGCGTCCTCCAGCGCCTGCTCCTGCACCGCGATGGTGTAGGCGGTAATGCTCTCCGCTGCGGCCTCAGGATCCTCAGCGTACAGCTCAGCCAGATCGGCCAGGATGGAGGGCATTTCAGCCACCAGGTCGGAGTCCACGCTCTTCCAATACTCGCTGACGCCGGCATACATGACCCTGTCCTGCTCGGCCAGAGCCGACAGGCGCTTGAAGTGGGTCATGGCAATGTCCAGGCGATAGCTGGAGCCGCTGTAGTCCTCCGGGACATAGTCGAACATTTCCGCTACGTCGGTGATCAGGTTGCTCATGGGCAGATATACGTTGTTATCGGCGGGTCCGAGGGTGCACCAGGTGACGACGCACATGGCGGCGGGCAGGTCAGTGTAGGTCTGAATGACGGCGCAGCTCTCCTGACGCTCGATGCCGATGATGCGGATGTTCTCGCCAGTCTCGTCCGGGCAGTACTCGGTGCCCTCATAGCGGGAGCTGGTCAGGCTGAAAATGTCTTCCAGGGAGACAAGCTCGTCCGGCTCATAGAACAGGTCATAGCGAGTCTTGGTCTCATATTCCCCGGCGGTAGAGGGGGCCAGCAGGAAATGGCCGTACCAGGTGCGGAGGTTGGAGTAATCCTCCAGCAGGTCGGTGCCGCAGTAGGTCTCATAGAGATCCATGTTGCCGTCCTCGTCATAGACTGCCAGGCCGGCTTCTTCGGGCAGCGTGAACAGGTCAGCGGAGCAGTACATGGTCTCGCCCTCAACGTAATCCTCCACGGTGCCAAGCATACACTCGTTGCCAAACACGGCTACGCAGTCGTCCGGGCATTTCACAGCGATCCACTGATGGCCGGAATAGCTCTCCAGATACCAGGCCTCGTTCTGGTCGCTGATAAGGAAGGTGTTCGACTCAGAGCTGCCGTAAAGCTCCATCAGCTCACCATAGGTCTCCACGGCCTCGCGGGCGGTGGAGCAGGTGGCGGCGATATAGGCGCTGATCCACCTCTCGGCCAGGCCGTCGGTGGTATAGGGGTCGGCCTCCTGCATGGCGTCGGAGATGTAGGTGGTGACAGCGCCGGAGATGGACAGACCGCACTCATTGCTGGCGGAGTTGGAGAAGTTCAGCCTGGATATAGGCGGGGTAGCAGTGTACTGGTAGGTCACGTCCGGCAGGGGAATCTCCCGATCGCCTACGGTCATGGTGCGGCCCGGCTCGGTGCTGGCCTCCACCACGATCACACAGCCCTGGGCTGTGGTGGACGCGTCCGCCGTATGGCCGATGATGTAGGTGCCGTCCACGCTGGCGTCCTTGCCTACATAGTAGCCGGTGCAGGCGAGGGCGCTGGTCATGCCTGCCATCAGGGCGATGGCAAAGACCGCGCTAAGCAGGAATTTCAGGGTACGCTTCATTTTTTGTTTTCCTCCTTATGATTTTGAGCGTAAGAAAACATTTTCTTATGTATCAGTTTTAATTATAGTAGAAGATTCTGTAAAAAGAAAGAAGCAATTTTAACAGATATTTCCAAATTATGAAGGAAATTTTTGGAAGCAAAAAGAGGGGCGCTGTACCTTGTAGCATGGTATAAAAGGATATAATAAACCATGACTCACAG
>JAJQHT010000326.1 GCA_021199595.1 Oscillospiraceae bacterium | reverse complement strand
CCGGGCGGGAGTGTTATAAAACAGATCCTTCACGGTGAACACGCTGCCCTTGGGGCATCCGGCGGGACCGATGTCCTGTATCTCCCCGCCGGAGAGCGTGACCATGGTTCCAGCCTCGTCCTCCTCCCGGCGGGTCAGCAGCTCCACATGGCTGACGGCCGCGATGGCGGCCAGCGCCTCGCCTCGGAAGCCCATGGTGCTGATGGCCTCCAGGCCCAGCTCGTCCTTTATTTTCGAGGTGGCGTGGCGCAGAAAGCAGGTGCCCGCGTCCTCCGGGGCCATGCCGCAGCCATCGTCCGTCACGCGGATGAAGGTCGCGCCGCCGCCCCGCAGCTCCACGGTGATGTTCCGCGCACCTGCGTCCGCCGCGTTTTCCATCAGCTCCTTCACCACGCTGCCGGGCCGCTCCACCACCTCGCCCGCGGCAATCATATTGGCCACATGGGGGGCCAGGACGTTGATAACTGCCATATCCGCCTTCTCCTCCGAACACAACCGGCCCATTGGCCGGCGAAAACTTTTCCTGTCCTTGATTATACCACAAAAAAATGATATATTAAAGTACTGCCTTGAGACAGAGCTTTTATGAACCACGGGAGGGTTTTTATGTATACACGCCGGGAGATCGGGCCGCAGGAGCTGGAGGCCCAGGACGTTTATTGCGAGAAAATCAAACAGGCAATTGCCTCCCGGCCCCATTATGCCGTGGTGGACACCTACGGCTGCCAGCAGAATGAGTCGGACAGCGAAATTCTGCGGGGATGGCTCGCCCAGTGCGGGTATCTTCCTACAAACGACCCCGCCCGGGCGGATGTGATCGCCGTGAACACCTGCGCCGTCCGGGAGCACGCGGAGCTGCGGGTGCTGGGAAACGTCGGCTCTCTTGCCCATGCGCGGGAGCGGAACCCAGAGCTTATCGTCTGCGTGGGCGGGTGCATGGCCCAGCAGGAGCGGATGAAAAACCGCCTGCGGGATTCCTTCCGCATGGTAGATCTTGTGTTCGGGCCGCATGAGGTGTGGCAGTTTCCCGAGCTTCTGTGGCAGGCGATAGAGCGCCACGGGCGGCGGGGGAACAAAAGCCGGGTCATCGCCGCCGCTCCCTCCGACGGGGTGGTGGCCGAGGGGCTTCCCCGGCGGCGGGACAGTGAGGTGAAGGCCTGGCTTTCCATCATGAACGGCTGCGACAACTTCTGCACCTACTGCATCGTCCCCTACGTCCGGGGCCGGGAGCGGAGCCGCCGTCCGGCGGACATCCTGGCGGAGGCCAGGGAGCTGGCTGCTTCCGGCTATAAGGACATCACCCTCCTGGGTCAGAATGTGAACAGCTACGGCAAGGGCCTGGGGGAGGACAAAATGGACTTTCCCGCCCTGCTGCGGGCCATCAGCGATATTCCGGGGGATTTTCGCCTCCGCTTCATGACGAGCCACCCCAAGGACGCCACGGAAAAGCTCTTCCAGGCCATGGCGGAGAGCGAAAAATGCGCCCATCAGCTCCATCTTCCCGTCCAGTGCGGCTCTGACCGCATCCTGAAGGCCATGAACCGCCACTACGACCGGTCGGCCTATCTGGAAAAGGTGGCCATGGCGCGGGAATATATGCCCGACCTGGTGCTGACGACGGACATCATCGTCGGCTTTCCCGGGGAGACGGAGGCGGATTTCCGGGAAACGCTGGATATTGTGGAGCAGGTGCGCTATGACGCCATGTTCACCTTTATTTACTCCCCCCGCACCGGCACGCCGGCGGCGGAGATGGACGACCCCGTTCCCCGCGCGGAAAAGCAGGTCTGGTTCGACCAGCTTCTGGCCGTCGCGAACCGTATCTCCGAGGAGAAGCACGCCGCCTATGTGGGCCGCACTTTCCGCGTCCTGGTGGACGTCGAGACCGGCGCGGAGCCTTATAATCTATCCTCCCGCACCGCCGGGGGACGCCTGGTACACCTCCGGGGCGACCCATCCCTGATTGGCCGGTTTGCGGACGCGAAAATCACCTCCAGCACCACCTGGGCGCTGTACGGGGAGATTGTGTAATATAAAAATAATATCAAACTATTTAGAAAGCGAGTATAACCGGGATGGCGGAAATGACACCGATGAAGCGGCAGTATTATGAGATAAAAGAGCAGTGCCCGGACTGTCTGCTGTTTTTCCGGCTGGGCGATTTTTATGAGATGTTCGACGAGGACGCCAAGGTGGCCTCCAAGGAGCTGGATCTGGCCCTGACCACACGGGACAGAAACAAGGCCCCGGAGGATCAGACGCCTATGTGCGGCGTTCCCTATCACTCCTGTGAGGCGTATATCGGCCGGCTCATCGCGAAGGGCTATAAGGTGGCCATCTGCGAGCAGCTGGAGGATCCCTCCGCCGCAACAGGGCTGGTGGAGCGTGGCGTCATCCGGGTCATCACCCCCGGCACGGTGACGGACAGCTCCATGCTGGAGGAGGGCCGCTCCAACTACCTCTGCGCCCTGTGGCTGGAGGGAGAGGAGGGCGCCGCCGCCTTCTGCGACGTGTCCACCGGGGAGTTTTGTGTTGCCGCGTTTCCCACGGAGCCTGTGACCCACATCCTGAACGAGCTGGGCCGCTTCGCCCCCCGGGAGGCCGTGCTGTCCCCTCAGGCGCTGAAAAACGCGGATATTGCGGCCTTTCTGCAAAAGCTGAACTGCCTGCCGGAGGACGGAGCCGACCGTTTCCGGGAGGAGCCGTGCCGGGAGCTTACCTTCGCCCAGTTTCAGGAGGCCGGCTCCGCCGGGGAGACGCTGGCGGCGGGGGCGCTGCTGAGTTATCTTGTGGAGACGCAGAAATGCGACCTGTCCCATATCCGGCGGCTGGAGCGTTTCGGCCAGGGGCGGTATATGGAGCTTGACTATACCTCCCGCCGGAATCTGGAGCTGACGGAAAATCTGCGCACCGGGGAAAAACGGGGCAGTCTCCTCTGGGTGCTGGACAAGACCAAAACCCCCATGGGCGGGCGGCTGCTCCGCTCCTGGATCCCATCGCCATCCGCAGGCGTCTTTCCGCCGTGGGGGAGCTTTATGATAGCCCCATCCTCCGCCCGGAGCTTATCCTGACCCTGCGGGACATTGGGGACATCCAGCGGCTCATCGGCCGCTGCACCTACGGCACGGCCAATGGCCGGGATCTGGCCGCGTTGGGGCATTATCTTGCAAAGCTGCCCCGCCTGGCGGAGCTTCTTGCCGGGGCGAAAAGCCCCATGCTCCGGGATATAGCGGCGCTGGATGCCCTTGCCGACATCCAGGAGGACATCGCCCGCACCGTGGCGGACGACCCGCCCTTCTCGCTCCGGGAGGGAGGCATCCTCCGGCCCGGCGCGGACGAGGAGGTTGACCGCCTTCGGAACGTGCGCGACAACGGGGCCGCCATGGTGGCGCAGCTGGAAGCCCGGGAGCGAGAGCGTACCGGCATCAAAAAGCTGAAAGTGGGCTACAACCGGGTGTTCGGCTATTATATCGACGTGCCCCGCTCTGCCGGGGACGTGCCGCTGCCGGAGACCTATATTCGCAAGCAGACCCTCGTCTCGAGCGAGCGGTATTTCACCACGGAGCTAAAGGAGCTGGAAAACGAGCTTTTAAACGCCAAGGAGCTGGCGGACAGCCGGGAATATGAGCTGTTCTGCGCCCTGCGGGAGCGTGTGGCCGCCCAGGTGGCCCGCGTGCAGGCGACATCCGAGCGTGTGGCGGAGGCGGATGCCCTTTGCTCGCTGGCGGAGGTCGCGAGCCGGAACCACTATGTCATGCCGGAGGTGGACACGGGCCGCGTTATCCAGATACGGGAGGGGCGGCACCCTGTGGTGGAGGCTTCCCAGAAGGACGCGCTGTTTGTCCCGAACGACACCTTCCTGAACGACAGGGACGACCGGGTGGCCATCATCACCGGCCCCAACATGGCGGGCAAGAGTACCTATATGCGCCAGACGGCGCTGATTGTCCTGATGGCTCAGATGGGCAGCTTTGTCCCCGCGAAAAGCGCCCTGATCGGCGTGACCGACCGGGTGTTCACCCGCATCGGGGCCTCGGACGACCTGGCCAGCGGCCAGTCCACCTTCATGGTGGAGATGAGCGAGATGGCCTCCATCCTGCGCCACGCCACCGCCTCCTCGCTGCTGATACTCGACGAGATAGGCCGCGGCACCTCCACCTATGACGGCATGGCCATCGCCCGCGCTATGCTGGAATACTGCGCCGACAAACGGCGGCTGGGGGCCAGAACCATGTTCGCCACCCATTACCATGAGCTGTCCGCCCTGGAAGGGACGCTGGACGGCGTGAAAAACTACAACATCACCGCCAAAAAGCAGGGGGGCAGCCTGATTTTCCTGCGGAAAATTGTCCCTGGCAGTGCGGACGACAGCTACGGCATCGAGGTGGCGAAGCTGGCCGGGGTGCCTGACCAGGTGATAAAAAAGGCCAAGCAATACCTGGCGGAGCTGGAGGCCTCCGGCCCGTCCGCGCCGCCCGCTGCCGTCCCGAGCCAGGAGCAGGTAAGCCTGGCGGATATGGCCGGCAGCGAGCTGACCCGCCGCCTCCGCGCGCTGGACACGGACACCCTGACCCCGCTGGAGGCGCTGAATCTGCTGTATAAGCTCAAAAAAATCGCGGAGGCATAGCCCCGCGCAAAAGTGAGAAAGGGACGCCGGCCCGGCGTCCCCTTTTTGCTGCATCGGCCTCTTAAAAGGGGCAAGCTCAAAAAGTCCCTTGACAGATGTGAATGACAAGAGTATAATTCAAATTGACAAGGATATTTGTCAACAAGACAAAGAAAGTTGTCAAATGGAGGTGTAGAATGATACTGCGAAATCGGCTGAAGGAGCGCCGGGCGGCGCTGAATGTGAATCAGCAGGAAATGGGGCGGCTGTGCGGCGTGTCCAGGCAGACCATCAGCCTGATAGAGCGGGGCGATTATTCGCCCTCCGTCACCCTGGCCCTGACTATCGCAAAGG
>JAJQHT010000123.1 GCA_021199595.1 Oscillospiraceae bacterium | reverse complement strand
ATATAATACAGGATATTTTCTCCAATGTCAACAACTTTTTGATAAGTTGCACAATAATCTTTCTTTTGACAATGATGTTTTTGTGCAAAATAGATAAACAAATCCTTGACGAAGCCTGTGAAGCCGTTGATTTCCGAAAAAAGACAGCGAGAATCAACAATACCCCGCAGTTTAGGAATAAATTCCGCAAAAAAACCGGGCCTGCAAGCCCGGTATGTGTCAATATCCACAAAAGTCTCCATTAAACCTGCCTATATGCCTGCACGATAACCAAAATACGCTGGACTAGCCGGCTTGATTCTGAATGATACAAGACGCTCGAGGATAAAAGAAGGGCTGTACCAAAGCCGTCAGGCAATGGTACAGCCCAAGCTGTTTGTTGCTTTTACGAATTATTGAGCAAGATATTCCTCGTAGGTCATGCAGGTATAGAGGGCGTTGATAGCGCCATACATGGTGCCGTCCTCCAGGCCGGTGTAATCAGCCTCCTGGGCCTCGGCCAGCTCGCTGATGAGCTGGCTGTACAGGTCGGTGGTGGTGTCGGTGTTCACCAGGTCGGTCAGGTAGGCGATATAGCCCTCCCAGTCGCCCTCGGAGGCGGCGGTCTCAAAGGAGGCGTCGTTGTCTCCGGCGGACTCACCGGCGAACTCGGCCTCATAGATGGCCTTGGCCGCGGCGATGATGGCCTCGTCCACTGCGTCGGAGCCTTCCATGATCCACTCGCCGTCCACGATCTCGCAGTCGATCTGCTTGGAGGTGTCGGCAATGTAGATGGAAATGGTACTGTCGCCCACAGCGAACTCTACGCTGGAGAAGGGCAGAACCATGCCGTCGCCCACATCCACGTCGAAGGGTTCATAGCTGTAATCAGCCTCGAAAGCGGCAGCGGCCTCTACCTCCACCTCGGCGGCCTCGCCGATCACGGGGGCGGCGATTTCCGCGTCGCCCTCCTCGCGGGCGGGAGCCTCCGCGCCGGTGATGACGATCTCGCCCTCATAGGTACCGGCGGCGATTTCGGTCTCTACGCCGTCCACGGTCATCACAAGGCTCATACCCATAACGGTGGAGGTCTCGTCGATGGTCAGGCTGGTCAGGTAGTTGGTGCCGGTGACCATCCAGGTGGAGCCGTTGGTCAGGGTCAGGCTGACGGGGTTGTTCACAGTGGGAGCGGAGATAGCGTCCTCACGCAGGTACATGGTGTAATCCCAGGTGCCGGAGGAGCCATCAATGGTGCCGGTGTAGTAATCCAGCGCGAACTCTGTCTCTTCCAGGGCGTTGCCCTCGGCGTCGGTGTGATAGGCCCAGGCGGAGGAGATCTCACCGCTGACCTCGGCGTTGTCAAGGGTCACGTTCAGGCCCACCGCGTCGTCGGTGGAGGCGTTATAGATGTTGCCCTGCACCACGGAGTTGGAGATGGAGACCTCGCTGGCGGTGCCGGTCTGCTCCAGCACGTCCTGGGCCAGATATTCCTCATAGGTCAGGTCGGTGATGGTGTTGGAGGTTTCGGCGGGGCCGCCGGCGTTATCGTCAGAGTTGGTCTGAAGGACCAGGATGTCCGCGCCGTTCCCGGCCAGGGACACGTCCACGTTGTCCAGGGTGATGACGGTGCTGTAGGTACCCTGGGTCTGGATGGCGGCGAAGATGTTCTGAATGTCAAAGCTGGAGTCGCTGACGGTCAGGGTGCCGGTGCCGGTGCCGTTGCCGCCGGAGTGGAGCAGGAAGCCGATGCGGCCAGACCAGCCGTAGCTGTTGTCGCTCATGCTGATGGTGCCGGTGGTGATGATGCCCAGGTAGTCAGGGGAGTACCAGGCGCTGCCGTAGGCGTAATCCAGCACGCCGGAGTCGGCGTAGGCCACGTAGCCGGAGGTCTCGCCGTAGCGGCCCACGGTGACGTACCAGGTGGCGCCGTTCACGTCATAGGTGAAATCATAGTCCTCGGTCTCCTCGTCGGAGGCGGTGCCGACCACGGCTACCGTGGCGTTGGAGACAAGGGCGGTGGTACCGGCGGAGCCGGAGTCGGTGGACAGAACGGCCCAGCCGTTGGAGACCACCAGGGAGTTTGTAAAGGTGTTGGTGCCAGCGCCGCAGGCCAGCGTGGTGCGGATGTTGCCCTCAATGCCAAGGGCGAAGGGGCACTGCTGCATCATGGGAACAGCGTAGTTGTCCTCCGTGTCGTAGGGGTTCGCGTCCTCGTCGTTCTCGGAGATGAAAACGGAGTCGTTCACATAGGTCTGGGAGGAGCCGCCGGTGAACAGGCCGCTGCGGATAACGCCGGTGCTGTACACCACGGAGCGGTTGATCTCCACCTGGGAAGCGCCTACCACAACGATACCGGCGCCCCAGCCGTTGAAGTCGTCGCCGCCGGCGCCCACGAAGGACAGGGTGGCGTCGTTGATGGCGTACTCAGAGTCGCTGATGTAGATGCCGGTGAAGTAGTCGCCCTGGGAATCCACCACTACGCCGTTGGCCTCGGTGTCGGAGACCTCACCGTCGAGCTGGGCGGCGGTGACGGACTTGGCCTCGTCATACGCGCCGTTGCCAATGTAGATGGCGGAGGTGTAGTAGAAAGAGCCGAAGGAGGACTGGGCTTTGTCCGCGCCGATGGGAGCGCCGGTGTTGCTGTTATAGTCGCCCTTTTCAACCAGGGTGATCTCAACATCGCCGGAGAAGCTCTCGCCCTCGGCGTTATAGAGGTCTACCTGCACCCCGTCTACAGTCAGAACAGCGGTATAGGTGGTGTAGTCCACGTCGATCTCCCCGCCGTCATAGACGATCTTGGTGATGCTGGTGAACAGGGTGGAGTCCACATAGCCCGCGTCGGTAAACTCCTCCGCGTATTCGATGGATTCGATGGTCAGAGCGCTGCCGGCCCAGTGGGTCTCGTCCACCTGGGCGAAATCGCCCGCGGCGGCAGTCTCAGCGCTGGCCTCGCCGCTTGCTTCGCTGCTGGCGAATGCCCCCAGGGACAGAACCAGGCAGAAAGCGAGCAGAAGGGCCAAAAATCTAGCGGATCTCTTCATGTGTGTACCTTTTCCTTTCCAAATTGTAATACTTTTGTGGCACAATTCACAAAAATCGCACCTAATATAATAGTATAAATCACGGCGTTTGTAAAGATAATTTGAATTGGTTTGTGTAAAATTTCTGTGAAATAGGCCTGCCTGGGGATAGTGTGTGGTTTTTCTATATATTTTTCTTTTATGAACTGATAGGACTTTCCTTGGAATTGCTTTTAAAAAATGCCCCGACGGATGTCTCCGTCGGGGCTGTCGGTTAAAAGGGATGATGCGTTATCAGGGCATTACTTGGAGGCCTCGCCGGAAGCTTCGCCGGAGGAGCCCATGCCGCCCATGTCGGTGTTGGCCACCAGGTCGGAGTGATCCTCGGGGGTGATGCCCTCGGCAATGGCGGTCTCGATGGCGGTCACGCCGTCGGCCACGGCCTGCGCATAGTCGGCCCCGGCGGGGACGACCACGACGTTCTCGTAGGTGCCCGCGGTCAGCTCAATCAGCTCGCCGTCCTGATACACGTCGCCGTCAACGACGCTGGCGTCGTCAATGGTCAGGCTGGCCACATAGCTCAGGCCGGTGCAGACCCAGGCGGAGTTCTCAAGAGAGATGCTGACGGGGTTGCTCACGGTGGGAGCCGCGAAGTTGATGATCCGTCCGATGGACAGGTAGTCATAGGTACCGTCCCGGCCGTAGGAGTCCACGGTCATGTCGCCGGTCAGAAGGGTGCCGTCCTCGTCGCAGTGAGCGGCGTAGGCGGAGCTGACGACGCCGGTCAGGGAGGAGTTCACCAGGTTCACGGTGATGCTGTCGGCCTTGAAGCTGTCGCCGTTCATGCTGCCGACGGAGTCATACACGTCGCCGGTCAGGTCGGAATCGGTGATGTTCAGAACGGTCTCGCCGCCCTCGCCGGAAGTCGGGGAGGCCAGATAGGTCTCATAGTCGCTGTAAGGAATCACGAAGGTGGTAGCGCCGGGGCCGCCGCCCAGGTCGTCGGTGTCGATGACGGACAGCAGGCTGCCGCTCCAGGCGGAGTCGCCGGTCAGGCTCACGGTGACGTCCGTCAGCTTCACGCTCTCGCCGATGCCGCCTCCGGCCTTGATCATGAAGCAGGTGTCGGTGACATCGAAGTCAGCCTCGCTGATGTCCAGCACCGTGTTCACGGTGGTACCGTGGCTCATAAAGCCGATGCGGTCAGACCAGCCGTAGAAGCGGCTGTTATCGCTGGCGCCAACAGTGACGGAGCCGCCGGTGATGATAATCAGATAGTCGGGGGCGTACCAGTCGCCGCCGTAGACATAGTCAGAGAAGCCGTCGCAGTAGGCGATATAGCCGGACATCTCGCCGACGCGGCCAAGGGTGATGCCGTATTCCACGTCGCTGATGGTGGCGGTGGTATCGTATTCAGCGCCCTCCTGGGCCTCCTCGATGACGCCGAGGACGGCGGTCACGTCTGTGGCCGTCAGGGTGCCGCTGCCGGAGTCGGTGGACAGAACGGCCCAGGCGTTGGAGGCCACCAGGCAGTTGGTGTAAATGCCGTTGCCGCTGCCGCAGACCAGGGTGGCCCGGATGTTGCCGGTCAGGCCCAGGGCGAAGGGCACCTGCTGCATCATGGACACAGCGTAATTGTCCTCGGTGGTGTAGGGTACCAGATCCTCGTCGTTATAGCTCTGAATGACAGTGTTGGTCACGGTGACGGTGGAGCTGCCGCCGGACCAGATGGCGGAGCGGAGCGCGCCGCCGGTGACAAACACGCAGTTGTCGATGGTCAGATTGGCAGTGCCTGCGGCCACTGCCACGATGCCGAAGCCAGAGAAGTCGTCGCCGCCCTTGCCGAAGGCGGTGAAGGTGGAGTCGGTGATGGAGATTTCACCGCTGGCGGCATAGATGGCGGAGAAGTAGTCGCCCTCGGAGTCAAAGACCATGCCGGAAACGCTGGTGTCGTCGATCACAGCGCCGCCC
>JAJQHT010000285.1 GCA_021199595.1 Oscillospiraceae bacterium | reverse complement strand
CGTATTTTTTCCATTTTTGCCTTGTTTAAATGCGCCTTCTTTGACAGACTGAAATCCCCTGCTGCGACGCACCGCAGCGGGGGATTTTTCTGTTGGAGCGGGAAGCCTTACCCCAACGGGGCCGGTTCCTCTGCGGGCTGGGTCATCTCCGGCCAGTACCAGCTTTCAAACAGGCGCTGTATCATGTCCAGCAAATCCTCGTCGGAAAGGGCGTCTGGGCTTTGGAGGTTCACAGATATGGCATAGAAAATTCCATAAAAGTATATGTCTCTTACGACCTGCTTTTTCGGGGTGTCATTGCCCAGGCGGTATACGTTGTAGGTCACGTTTTCCCGCATCCTTCTTAAAAAGTGGGAACGGTTCTGCTCCGACAGCAGGATGGACACCCGTTCCTTCTGCTCGTGAAAGCAGCGAATGACCGTTTCAAAAAACTGCCGCTGCCCGATTTGGTCGTCTGTACGCTGAGAATCCAGGGCCTCCCGCGTGCTTTCCAGAAACCGATCCTCCGCATACTCCACCAGGGCAAAAACATCCTGAAAATAACGATAAAAGGTGGTGCGGTTGTATCCGGCCAGATCCGTTATTTCCTGAATCGTAATCTTATAAATGCTCTTCCTTTTCGCCAGCTGGAAAAAGGCGCTCACAAAAGCTTCTCTTGTGGCGTCCGTGACCTCCGGCTGCTTTTTCATGGATGCTCCCCTCCCAGCTAAAATTAGGGATTGATGCTCTCTGCGTCAAGTTTCACCAGCATTGTACAACATATGTCGCCGAAAAACAAGCGTTCAGACGCCATCATGCGACACTTGTTGTAAATTGTTGCTTGATGAATCCCCCACACCGTGCTATCATAAATCATGCAACAAATGTCGTGCATGGATTCAGACGGAATCCATGCCGACAATGCTATTATATCCGTAAATAAATTTTTCAGGAGGTATATATGCTACACATCTTCAGCAACATGAAGGCCAAGGACAGATGGCTCGCGCTTTTGTGCGTGCTGTTTGTCTGCGGCCAGGTTTATTTTGACCTGCGGCTGCCGGATTACACGGCGGAAATCACCGTGCTGATAAGCAGCGAGGTGACCGAGATGTCCCAGTACTTCACCGCAGGCGGGAAAATGCTGGGCTGCGCTCTGTGCAGCGCCGGCTTAACGGTGATCGTCGGCTATATGGCGGCCCTTATCGCGGCGGATTTCTCTTTTGACATCCGCGAAAAGCTGTTCAACAAGGTGACGGCCATGGGAGACGCCGAGATCAAGAAATTCTCCATCGCGAGCCTTATCACCCGCACCACCAACGATGTCACACAGATACACATGATCATCGCCATGGGGCTTCAGATGCTGATCCGCGCCCCCATCATGGCGATCTGGGCCATCATCAAAATCGTTGGAAAAAGCTGGCAGCTCTCCGCAGTTGTCCTGGCGGCGGTCGTGATCGTGGTCGGCTCCATGATCGTGCTGCTTGCCATCATGATTCCGAAGTTCCGCATTGTCCAGCGCCAAATCGACGACGTGAACAGGCTCACGGAGGAAAACCTGAACGGCATTCGTGTTGTCCGGGCGTTCAACGCGGAAAAATATCAGGAGGACAAATTCGAAACCGCGAACACCAGCTTGATGAAAACCCAGCTCTTCACCGGCCGAGGGATGGCGTTCCTGTCCCCTATTATGATGTTCGTCCAGAGCTGTGTGTCCGTGGCCATTTATTACGTGGGCGCTGTGCTCATTAACGCCATCGACGTACCCCTGACCGGTACGGCTGCGGAGATTGCCACCGCCATCTCCGACCGCTCTGTGATGCTGGGCGAGGTCGTCTCCTTCAGCTCCTATGCGCTGTATGTTATCATGTCCTTCGTGATGCTGCTGATGATCTTCATGCTGCTGCCCCGTGCGGCAGTCGCTGCCAATCGTATCAACGAGGTCATCGATTCCGACATTACTGTGACGGAGGGTACTGAACACAAATCCGACGAGGTCGGGAGCATTGAGTTTAAGAACGTATCCTTCCGCTATCCCGACGCTTCGGAGGACTGCCTGAAGCATATCACATTTTCGGCAAAACAGGGCGAGACCGTCGCCTTTATCGGCGCAACCGGCTCCGGCAAATCCACCCTGGCCGGACTGGCCGTGAGGCTTTACGACACGACGGACGGAACCGTCCTGCTGGACGGGAAGGACATTTCCCAATACAGCTTTGAAACGCTCTACGATAAGGTTGGCTATATTCCCCAAAGGGCGACCCTGTTTGCCAACACAGTAGAAGGCAATATCACCTTCGGAGACAGCGGACACGCAATAACGGTGGCCGATGTGGAAAATGCGCTGGACATTGCCCAGGCAACGGACTTTGTCTCCGCCATGGACGACGGCGTGAACAGCTGGATTTCTCAGAGCGGCTCCAACGTATCCGGCGGGCAGAAGCAGCGCCTTTCCATTGCCCGGGCCATTGCCAGAAAGCCGGAAATTTTGATTTTCGACGATTCCTTCTCGGCCTTGGACTATAAGACCGACCGCACGCTGCGGCAGCGTATCAAAACTGACCTGAAGGGTACGACCTGCCTGATCATCGCCCAGCGAATCGGCACCATCCGCCATGCGGATAAGATTGTGGTGCTGGATGACGGCGCGGTGGCCGGGATCGGTACGCACGACGAGCTGATGAAGAATTGCCCGGTTTATCAGCAGATCGCCCTGTCGCAGCTCTCCGCTGAAGAGCTTGCGGCGAACGCGTAAGGAGGTGCTTTATTATGCCAGAAAGAAATAACAACAGGTCTTCCCGCGCCCCGATGAGAAGAGGCCCCATGGGCGGCGGCCCTGGCAGCGGCGGAAAAGCAAAAAACATGAGGGGCGCGCTGATGAGCCTTATGTCCTACATCCGAGGCCAGGCGGGCATCATTATCTTTGCCCTGGTGCTGGCAGCTGCCGGCGCGGTATTTACCATCATCGGGCCGAACCAGCTCAGCCGCCTGACGGATTATATTTACGACGGCCTTGCCACCACCATTGACATGGACGGGGTTCTCCGGGTGGTGGTGCTGCTGGTGGGGATATATCTTGCCAGCGCAGTATTCAATTTCATCCAGCATTTTATCATGCAGACCGTGACCCAGCGCACCGCCAGACGCCTGCGTGGGGACATTGACACCAAGATAAACCGTCTGCCGCTCAAATATTTCTCCGGCAACGCCGCAGGCGATGTGATGTCCCGCATGACAAACGACGTGGACATGATCGGCCAGGCCATGTCGAACAGCCTGTCGAACCTGGTCACCGCCTTGGCCCAGTTCATTGGCTGCCTGATCATGATGTATTACACCAACTGGATCATGGCGACGACAACCGTTGTGGCACCCCTGATCGGCCTTATCCTGATGGTAGTCATCATGAGCCATTCTCAGAAGTACTTTACCGCCCGGCAGGAGAGTCTGGGCGACATGAACGGCTATATCGAGGAGATGTACAGCGGCCATGACGCCATCCGCATTCTGAACGCCGAGAACGAGGTAACAGGCAAATTTGCCACCCTGAGCCAGGCGGTGCGGAAAGCGGAGTTTCGCTCTCAGTTCCTGTCCGGCCTGATGCAGCCGCTGATGGCCTTCATCGGAAACCTGGGCTATGTGGCGGTCTGCGTGGTGGGCGCGTGGCAGATTATCGAGGGCAATATTACCTTCGGCGTGATCACGGCGTTCCTTATCTATACCCGCCTGTTTGAGTCCCCTCTGCGGCAGATCTCCATGGCCATGACCCAGGTACAGTCCTGCGCCGCCGCCTCCGAGCGTGTCTTCGAGTTCCTGTCTGAGGAGGAGATGGAGGACGAGTCCAGCAAGACCCAGCGCATCGATACCGTACACGGCGAGGTGGAGTTCCGTCATGTCAAGTTCTCCTATCCCAACGCGCCGGAAAGGGAGATCATCCACGACTTCAACGTGAAGGTAGCGCCGGGGCAGAAGGTGGCCATCGTCGGCCCCACTGGGGCGGGCAAGACCACTATGGTCAACCTGCTGATGCGGTTCTTCGAGCCGACGGGCGGCGACATCCTTATCGACGGCGTTCCCACCTCGAGCATCCCCCGAAGCAACGTACACAGCCAGTTCGGCATGGTTTTGCAGGACACCTGGCTGTTTGAGGGCACCGTCCGGGAGAACCTTCTCTATAACACCCAGGGCGTCACGGATGAGCAGATGATAGAGGCCTGCAAGGCCTGCGGCATACACAGCTTTATCAAGGCGCTGCCCCAGGGCTATGACACCGTCCTGAACGACAACACAGCCATTTCCGCTGGACAGAAGCAGCTTATGACCATCGCCAGAGCCATGATTCAGAACAGCCCCATGCTGATTCTGGACGAGGCCACCTCCAGCGTGGACACCAAGACAGAAATGATAACGCAGCAGGCCATGGATAAGCTGACAAATAAGCGCACCAGCTTCGTCATTGCCCACCGCCTGTCCACCATCAAAAATGCCGACATCATCCTCGTCATGCGGGACGGCGACATCGTGGAGCAGGGCAACCACGAGGATCTTCTGAAGCTCAACGGCTTCTATGCAGAGCTGTATAACAGTCAGTTCGAGGAGGTTTCCTGAAAAACATTATAACGAAACGCAGAAGACCCCGCCATCCAAAACCGGATGGCGGGGCCTTGACCTATGTTCAGACGCCGTTTTTCGTTTCCTCCGCAGCGTCCTTTGCGGGCGCTTTTTTATACTCATACCACGCCACATTGTCCGCGCTCCCGGTGGCTTCCGTCAGGAAATCATATACCTCGTCGCGGAGCTTTTGACGGGCCTGATGCTCCGGCAGGGTCTTATCCGGCCAGAAGGGGGCCGCCGATGGTCACGTCGATGAGAGGCGGGCCGTTTTTGAACACCCGCCTTTTGCGGTATGTAGTGGCCATGGCAAACACCGGTGGACCGTTCTTAAAGGGATAGCCGAAGGAGGCGGCGGGAAAGGGCCGCACCCCGGTGTAATAGGGCCA
>JAJQHT010000136.1:4193-5011 GCA_021199595.1 Oscillospiraceae bacterium | reverse complement strand
ACTACATCAACGACGACGGCGGCGCGGTCATCGTCTCCGCGCCGGACACAGTGAAATCCACCATGGCGGTGTTCATCCCCGGGGAACTGGGGGGCGCGCAGGTGGTGCAGTTCGGCACAGGCACGCAAAACGTCATGTCGAACAACAAAAACAGCGGCAACTATGTTCTCTACCCCGAGGGGCTAGAGACCATTTCCGCCATTTCCACCTATGACTTCAACGACACCGTCGGCTGGTCAATCCCCGCCTCCGTCACGGATGTGACGGCCGGCTCCTGGTCTAGCTGCGGCGGCGCGCTGTATGCCTTTGCGGACAGCGCGGCGGCAGAGGTCAGCGGCAAAACCATCATCGACGCGGAGGAGAACACGGTGGCCTTCACCATCTCCGGCAGCGAGGGCGGCTATGTCACCCCGGAGGGTACTTACTACGTCCCCACCGCCATGACCGAGGGCGGCTTCTCCGTGGAGATTATGATCGAGTCCGCGGAAAACTACAAGATTGCCTCTGTCACGGTAGACGGGGAAATCACCGCCTATGACACCAAGACCACCTCCGCCAAGGTCACATACGACCTGTCCGACCTGACCGACGGCTCCGCTGTACTCGTGGAGTTCGAGCCGCTGGCCGAGGGCGAGACCGAGGATCGGGATTTCTCCGAGGCGGAGACCGAGCAGGTCATCGACATCCTGGACGGCGCGGTGGCCGACGGCGTGGAGCTGCCGGACGACGTATACTATGCCAGCTACACCAGCACCTCCGACTATGAAAACGCCCTGGGCATCTGCACCGGCGACTACTATGTCTACGAGGGCCAGCTC
>JAJQHT010000136.1:0-4183 GCA_021199595.1 Oscillospiraceae bacterium | reverse complement strand
GCTCCGGGGAGTCCTCCGGCGAGGCCAGCGGCGAGACAAGTGCCTCCGGCGAGGCTTCTGCGGAATCTCTGGCCGCGGAGATCACGCTGACGGCGGAAAGCCTTGGCTTCGGCGGCGCTTCCGGATTCAACGCCTGCTATCTCTATAAGCTCATAGACACCGGCGACGGCTCTGACAGCCCCATCAACGACTATGTCCAGATAAACGGCGGCACCAACGAGGCCTGCCTGATGGCTGAGGGCGTCGGCACCTATACCGTCACCGAGTTCACCGCCTGGGGCTCCCAGCACGGCGCAGGCCCCTCTGAGTGCCTGAACTTCTTCGGCAACGGCTCCCAGATTCATGTGAACGGCGGTACTGGCGAGAAGCTCACCACCTCCGATATTCTGGAGGAGGGCACCACCACCCGTCTTGTGCTGAACCAGGCTCACGTTCTGGGCGAGGCCAACTCCGTTTACGCCACCGGCCAGGGCCAGCTCGTCATTGAGGGCGGCGACTACTTCTCCTGCGAGAGCTGCGGCCACGGGCCTTATTGCTCCCTGGGCGGACAGATTCTCATCAACACAGACGGCACCAACCTCATTGACGAGGACGGCGTCATCAACATCACCGACCCTCAGGTGGAGGAAATCCCCGATTACAGCCTGGCCGGGATGGAGCAGGACGAGGAGGGGAACAACTACCTCACTCTGAACGAGCATGACGACGACGTGACCGTTATCGTCACCGGCATGGACGCCGGCACCTGTCTCGCCACCGACTCCGGCGGCGGCGTTATCGTCGCGAACAAGGTCGTCACCAAGAGCTACGGCCTGCGCTCCGCCGGTGTTTACACCATCGGCTCCAACGAGTCCTGGGTGTACCTCTATAACTCCACCTGCACCTCCATGCAGGACGCGGGCCTGTGCTCCGCCTCCTCCGGCTACGCCTACGCCTTCAACTGCCGGCTCCAGGGGCCTCAGGGTCTGAAGACCCGTGCCTCCACCGACTCCAGCACCGAGAACTCCGGCCTGTGGGTTGTAAACTCCCGCGTGTCCGCCTATTTCGACGCGGAGGACTTTGAGGACGCCTATCCCGTGGGCAGCCCCGACGAGATGATAGAGGCCTACGGCGAGGCCGCCGGCATCGAGGCATGGGACGAGGACAGCGAGACCTATGTGGAATATCTGACCCGCGCTGACGAGGCGCTGTATCAGGCCATTATGGTGGACGGCTCCATCTCCTTCGATATGTCCAGCACCATGGTGCTGTTCGTTGACCCCGCGAACACCGACAAATATAACTCCGGCAGCCTGCTGTGGTGGTTCGTTGACCGCTCCCTGACCCCCGGTCATTCCGGCGGCAACAAGTTCGCGGTCATCTATGTAACCGGCTCCCAGGCCCCCATCAGCGTGGATTCCACCCTGCTGATAAACGACAACTACACCTACTATGGCCCTGAGTCCGAGTGGTATCTCAGCCTGAGCGAGGCCGAGCAGGCCGAATACACCCCCGCCGACAACCTGCTGGTCTCCGTGGAAAACGGCGGCGTGGCCAACCTGACCTTCACAAATGAGAACTCCTCGACCTGCTGGGATCTGACCGGCGAGTCTGACGAGACCTGCGAGCTGGTGGGCAACTTCTATCTGTCCGTCCCCTGCGACGGCTCCGAGCCTGGCACCACCGCAGGCGCAGTGAACGAGATCAACGCCACGTTCATCAATTCCGAGTGGATCGGCTGCGTCAAGTATGCCGACGACACCGGCGTTTGCGCCCTGTCCTTTGACGCGACCTCCTCCTGGACCGTCACCGAGGAGACCACCATCGACTCCCTGACCATCGAGGACGGCGCCGTCATCAGCGCTACCATGACCGTGGACGGCGTGGAGACTGAAATCACCGCCGGCACCTACGAGGGCGTGATCGTCCTGACCCCGCTGGCCTGATCAAGCGGAAAATAACCCCAAGCAATAAGCAGCCCCCTGCGGCGAATGCCGCAGGGGGTTTTGCTCTGAGAAAAAAGTCGGGATGCGTTTCCTGTCACAGCTCACCAAGATACCGCTTCACGGCGGCGTTGGCCTTTTCCACCGTCACCGGCTCGTCTATGCCGGTCAGCTGACCGTGGTCTACCACGATTTTGCCGTTGCAGACGGTATAGTCCACAGCGCCCTTCAGACCCACGGTGCAGAGCATGGATTTCACATCGAACTGCGCGCCCACCAGCTCCAGGCGGTTCAAATCCACCAGGAAGAAATCGGCGGCCTGGCCCACAGCGAGGGAACCCAGTTTCTCCCGGCCCAGGAGCCTTGCCCCGCCCCGCGTGGCGACCTTCAGCAGGTCGTAGCCGCTGGGGGCGTTCTGGCTCCATTGTAGCCGGTGGAGCAGATAGGCCACCCGCAGCTCCTCCAGCAGGTTCGACCCGTCGTTGCTGGCGGATCCGTCCACGCCCAGACCCACGGAAACGCCCAGGGCCAGCATTTGCGGAAGCTTCGCCACCCCGGAGGAGAGCTTCATGTTGGACACCGGGCAGTGGGCCACGCCGGTGCCGGTTTCGGCCAGGAGCCGCAGTTCCTCATCGGTAAAGTGTATGCCGTGGGCATACCACACATCCGGCCCCGTCCACCCCAGACACGCCATATATTCCAATGGCCGCATATGGAAATGCTCCAGGGTGAACCGCTCCTCGTCCAGCGTCTCCGCCAGATGGGTGTGCAGCCGGACGTGCATCTGCCGGGCAAGGATTGCCGACTGTCGGAGCAGCTCCCCGGTGACACTGAAGGGGGAGCAGGGGGCCAGGGCCACCTGATGCATGGCATAGGGACTGTCGTCGTGGAAGGTCTCCACCGCCCTTTGAGAATCGGCCAGAATCTCGTCCACGGTCTGCACCACGCTGTCCGGGGGCAGGCCGCCGTCCTTTTTGCTTAAATCCATGCTGCCTCGCGTGGCGTGCAGGCGCAGGCCCAGGGCGTCCGCCGCGGCGAACTGGGCCTCTAAAATTCCTTCCCTGCCCTGAGGAAAGACGTAGTGGTGGTCAAGGCAGGTAGTGCAGCCGTTTTTCAGCAGCTCCCCCATGCCGGTGAGGGCACTGTAATAGGCCGTCTCCCTGTCCACGTTTTTCCAAATCTCATACAGGGTTGTCAGCCAGGGGAACAGCTCCATATTCTGCACCTGGGGCAGGTTCCGGCTAAAGGTCTGGTACAGATGGTGGTGCGTGTTGATAAGGCCGGGATACATGACCATGTGGGCGGCGTCGATGACCTCGTCCCCCGCCAATTCCTCCGTCTCCGGGCCGATATAGGCAATTACTCCGTCCCTGGCCAGCAGGCACGCATCCTCCAGCACCTGATCCCCATCGTCGCAGGTCACAAGTCGGCTGATATTTTTCACAAGCAAGGTTCCCATGACAAAACTCCTCCAGTGGGAAAGTTAAATCGACTATACCACTATACCAGAAATTCCCGCCGCCGGCAACGGGAAGCGGGACTTAAGGAACCTCTGATTCAATCGGCGCAGGCAGCCGCCGGGGGATTTTGTGTCGGAATGAGGCGCGAAATCGCAGGAATACTTTGTGTATTTCAAGATTGAGCAACGAAATTCCGGCGCAAAAGACCCGGCGGGGCCAAAGCCGCATTGATTCAGAGGTTCCTTAATCCACATACCCAAACAGACCCCGGACGGAGACCTCCCCGGCGGTGACGGTCTCGCGGGTGCCGTCGGGATAGCGGACGATCAGGCCGAAATCCTGGTCGATGTCCTCGGCGAACGCCTCCCTTGTGCCGTTCGGGCGCAGGATCCGCACCGGCTTTCCCAGAGTCAGGCAGCTTTCCCGGTAGCGCCGGAAGTAATCCCCTGTCCCGGCAAGCCAATGGGGGTACATCTCCCCCAGGGCGTTGACCATCTCCCCGCACAGGCGGCCCCGGTCTACGGGACGTCCCAAATGCTCCGCCAGGCTGACAGCCAGGGGGGCCACCTCCGGGGGGAAATCCGCCGGGGCGTGATTGGCGTTGACCCCAATGCCGGTAATGAGGTATTGCAGCGCACCGGACTCCCCCTCCACCGCCAGCTCCGTGAGGATACCAGCCAGCTTCCGCCCGTCCAGAACGATGTCGTTCGTCCACTTAATGCCGGGGCGGACGCCGCAGGCGGCCTCAATGCCGTCGCACACCGCCACCGCCACATAGGCGGTGATGGTGGAGGCCCGGAG
>JAJQHT010000135.1 GCA_021199595.1 Oscillospiraceae bacterium | reverse complement strand
GCCCTCCATGACGCTGTATTCGTCGTAATTTGCCTCCAGCACGGCGGCGACAGAGGCGCTGAAGTGGACGCCGTCCTCCTCGGCGGTGCCGAAGCCGTTGCCCTCCTCGGTGGCGAAGAAGGTGTCGAAGCCGGGGATGTCCTTGTTGCGGGACAGGCCCGTGCCGTTCAGGAATCCGGCAATGTCAGTGACAGACCAGGTGCCGTCCTCGTTCTCCACAAGCCAGGAGTCCGCGTCGTTCAGAGTTGCGTAATAGCTCTCCCAGCTGTCCGTTGCCTCGCCGGAGGCGGAGGAGGCGGAGACGGAGGCATAGCCCTCGGCCTGGATCCAGGCGTTCAGGGCGTCGGAGATGTTTTCAAGGATCTGGTCATAGAAGGAGCCGCTGCGGGGGTCGGGGGTGCCGTCCTCGGTCAGGTCGAAGGAAAGGGCCTCCCCCTCCTCGTTCACCAGGCCAAGGCTGTTGATGTATTCGCAGTAGGCCACGGCCAGATCCTCCTGGAGGGCCAGCTGGAACTCAGAAAATTCCACCGTTCCGCTGAACATGGTGGCTACACTGGTGGCCCCCTGGTCGTACCACATCCAGGCGTAGGCCAGGTCGGCGTTGTTCAGGTCGGCAATGGGGCAGAAGCACATGGAGCCATAGATGTCGTCGCGGATGGTGGAGGTATAGGTGCCGTCCGCACTCAGGACGATTCCCGCCGCGCCGGATTCATACAGATCCTCATAATAGGCGGCCATGTTGCCGGTGGCCCCCAGGATGGAGCTCATCTGGCCGCCGCCGGAGGAGCCGAGGGAGATGATCTTCTCCTTGTCGCCGGGGATGACCCCGTCGTTGAGCCGCAGGCAGCGGACGGCGGCCTTCTGGTCAACCACAGGAGCGGGCATTTTGCCGGTGCCGTCCTCCGCATTGCGGCTGCGCGCGCCGACGCTCACGAACACGAAGCCCTCCGCGAGATAGGTGGTGTTGGCCCCGCTGGGACTGGAGCTGTTCCAGCCCATGCAGTTGTTCTCGATGATAATAGGAGCGGTCTCGGCGGTATAGCCGTTGCACTCGCCGCCGTCGATGTAGGCCGCGGGAACGTAGATGTTCATGTACTGGTACGTGGCGTTCACCACGTTGGTGCAGTACTGGACATTCGTGAGGGAATAGTAGCTGCCGTCAGCGCTCAGCGTCCAAGCGGGGTCTGCAATGGTCAGGGCCGCGTCCGCGTCGGACGCCGACTCTCCGGTCGCCTCGCCAGAGGCGAACGCCATCGTCCCCAGGCTGAACACCAGACACAGGCACAGCAGGATGGATAATAGCTTTTTCATGATGTGTTGTCCTCCCAAAAATATTGCGCCACACACGCATTGTCATATCTTTGACTTTACCACCTCTCCCGTCAAATGTAAACCCCTCCGGCCCAAACAACACAATTCCGGCTCAAACAACACAAAGGACGGGCCGAAGCCCGTCCTTTGCAGTGGTTAGTGGGTAGTTGGTAGCGGCTATTAGCGCGCACAGGCCGCAGCCCCCTTGCTTTAAAAGGCTCCGCCTTTTAAAGCAGCTCAAAGCAGCTCGAAAACGCCTGCCGCGCCCATGCCGCCGCCGATGCACATGGTGACGAGGGCGTACTTGCCGGCGGTCTCCGGATCCTGGAGGTAGTCGAGGGCCTTCATGGTCAGGAACGCGCCGGTGGCGCCCATGGGATGGCCCAGGGCCATGGCCCCGCCGTAGGGGTTGGTCTTCTTCATATCGAAGCCCAGGGTGTCGATGCAGGCGAGGGACTGGCTCGCGAAGGCCTCGTTCAGCTCCACCACGTCCATCTGCTCCACGGTCATGCCCACCTGGGCCATTACCTTGGGGACGGCGTAGATGGGGCCAAGGCCCATAACGGTGGCGTCGCACCCGGCCACGGCAAAGCCCTTCAGCCGGGCGATGGGCTTGATGCCAAGCTCCGCCGCAAGCTCGGAGTCCATGATTACCACATAGGCCGCGGCGTCGGTGGTTTGGGAGGAGGTCGCGGCGGTGACGGTGCCGTTTTCGCGGAAGCAGGGCTTCATGCCGGCCATCTTCTCCATGCTGGTCTTCAGGTTCCCGTCCATATCGGCCAGGATGCCGTCGTCATACTCCACCACGTTGCCGTTCTGGTCGGTGATGGGGATGATGCACTTGTTGAGCTTTCCGGCCTTCCGGGCCTGGGCGGCCAGGGTGTGGCTGCGAAGGGCCATCTCCTCCATCCGCTCGCGGGAGATGTTATAGCGCTCCACCACACGCTCGGCGGTCTCGCCCATGGTCATGTAGCCGCCGATGTAGTTTTCGTCGAACCAGGGGTCCTTCTGCTCCTCGGGATAGGGGGCAAAGCACCGAGTCATGCACTCCACGCCGCCGGCGACGACGCAGCGCATCTGCCCCACGGCGATGGCGTTGGAGGCGGTGGCGATGGCCTGCAGGCCGGAGGAGCAGAAGCGGTTGATGGTCTGGCCGCAGACGCTCTCCGGCAGGCCGGCGCGGTTCACGATCAGGCGGGAGGCGTTCATGCTCATCTCGTTCGTAGGGGAGGCGCAGCCGGTGATAACGTCGTCGATCAGGGCCGGGTCGAGCTGGGGGATCTTCGCAAGCACGCCCTGGAGGGTCTGAGCGGCGTATTCGATCGGGTGCATCCCCGCAAGACCGCCCTTCCGGGCGCGGCAGCACGGGCTGCGGCCATAGGCCACGATAACAGGCTCTTTGTTCATTGGTATCAGTCTCCTTTATATTTTATCGGCACGGCACAAAACCGCGCAGTATTTACCTTTTTATTATATCAGAATGTGAACGGATTGCAAATCTGATGATTAACAAATTTTCGGATGATTCACAGCTTTTTCTCTTAAACCACAGACGCGCCAGGGCAAAAGCCCTGACGCGCCGATGATGCTAAGTCTTAAGACCCAGACGACTTATTTCATGGGGTCGCCCAGAGATCCGCCGCCCAGGCCGTCGGGGGGATTGTCTCCCAGCCCGTCGCCGGAGGCTTCCCCGGAGGCATCGGCAGCAGCGCCGTCGGTGACGACGATGACCACGTTCTCATAGGTGCCCGCGGTCAGCTCGTCCACCTGGGTGCCGGTGGTCACGTCATACTCGGTCATGGTGTTGTCCATGTCCACGTCCACATAGATGGCGATCTCCGCGCCGTCAGCGGCCTGGATGACGCTACCCTCCTCGACGGTCAGCTCGGCCAGGCTGGAGGTGCCGGTAACGGTCCAGACGGACTCGTCCGCCAATGTCAGGCGCACGCCCCAGAAGGACTCATAGGTGTCGTTCTTTTCAAGCGTCGCGATGGTGTTCGCCATCTCGATGCCGGCCTCCTCGGCCACCTCGCCCACGGTGCGCTCCGCGTCCACGTTGGGGTCGATGGAATCCCAGGCCTCGGCGATAGCGGTCTCGATGTTCTCGTTCCAGTTGGCCAGCGTGCCGGTGACGACAGCACCGGTCAGCTCCGTGCCGGAGAGGGTCAGCACCATCTTGCGCTGATAGTCCTCATGGAGAATATCGCCGGTCACGGTCATGTCGGCCAGGGTGATGTCCAGGCCCACATACTCGGTGCCGTCCGCGACGTTGATGCCGCCGGCGGAGGAGTCATAGCCCAGGACGGACTGGATGACCACGCCGGTCTTGGACTCCAGGGTGCAACCGGTCAGGGCGGTCTCGTTGTTGATGCTGCGGTAGCATAGGGTGGAGCCGTCGATATAGTTAAAGAAGAAGTAGGGCGCGCCGTTTGTGATGACGCTGTAGTCCACGAGATAGGACAGGGCGTTATACTCCATGACGTCGGTCAGGAGGTTTCCGTCCTCGTCCGACACGTCCTCGTCCAGAGTGGAGAAGTACGTGCCGTTGCAGATGAGGTGGCTGTCCAGATTCTGGCCGGAGCTGTCCGCCGTGAAGGAGACGGCGTTCACAGAGCCGGAAATGAAGCAGCTGCCGTCGGCGGTCAGGTAGTCGGCCTCGTCAATGACGCCGTCATACTCGGCCATGGCGTCGGCGGTGAAGGTGGTCTCCGCCGCGTCGGAGCCGGCGGTGACGGTGATTTCCTGGGTCTCATAGGCCGCGTCCACGTTGTCCATGTAAATGCTGCCCTGGGCGCAGAGGATGATGCCGTACTGGGCGCTGACGCTCTTCGCGCCGTACATCCAGACGGTGTTGTCAGCGCCAAGCGCGTAGACGCCGTAGCCGCCCACGGTGTTGATGCTGTAGGTGTTCACGATGTAAAGGTGCGTGCCGGAGGCCTGGTCAAGGGAATAGGCGCCCCAGTCGCTGCAATACACGGCGGAGTTATAGAAATAGATGTCCCCGTCGGAGTTCAGGAGTGTCGGACGGGTGGAGCCGTACATACCCGTGAAGGTGGGCGCGGAGGAGCCGTCGCCCTCGGAGCCCCAGCCAATCAGGACGGAGTCCGTCAAAACCACGGTGGCCTGCTGGTCAACCGCGCCGTTGGCGTCGTCGGCGGAGGCGGTGTAGAGCGCCGGGCGGTGGGTGCCGACGGTCTCGATCAGGGCGTTCGTGATATAGACCTTGTTGGCCGCCACATACAGGCCCACACCGGGGAAGGTGCAGTTGGAGTTGTCGGTGTCCTCAATCGCGTCAAACTCGCCGTCGGAGTCCGCGCCAAGGGGGTTTTCCTCGCCCTTGTCGTCGTTATCGAGAATGATAACGGTGTTGAACTCGCGGTCGGCAATGGCGGAATAATCGCTCTCCACGGAGTAGAGAAGCTCCTCCCCGCCGATGGTGATAACGTCGTCCGCCGCGTCGGAATCGGACTGGTTGTTGATGACGATGCCGCTCTGTCCGGCGACGCCGCCGTCGGCCAGGGTCTCGGTCTTGTTCCATGCGCCTATCTCGCTGTAATACACATAGGTGCCGGAAATTTCCGTGGCGGTGATGGTGCCCTCCGTCATCTCGTCCGCGTCGTCAGCCACCGTCACCTCGCCGTTTTCAATGACGATGGCAGCGTTGTCGCTCAGAACCTCCCAGCTCTGGTAATCCACGCTGGGG
>JAJQHT010000274.1 GCA_021199595.1 Oscillospiraceae bacterium | reverse complement strand
GGCCAGGATAACAGTCTCATCCGCCGCCGCATCAAGCCCAGGACAGGAGTTAAGGCATGGATATTTCCTCAAGGGATGCACCGGACAGCACTTATCACAGGTTTTTTCCTCTCCCTCGCCCGCCAGAAGCATGGCAAGGAATGTGAAGTCATAATTCACAAGCAGACGGCACATCGGCCCATACCGCCGGCGCAGCGCATGGCAAAGACCACAGTAAACGCCGCGATAGCGCTGGTATTCCTTTATTTTCAGCTCGCCCTTTTCCGGGCGGACATAGCCGTACATCAGCGGCAGTAGCCGGTAATGCGGAAGGTGATTTGCTTCCGGCGGCGGCCCAGGATAACAGCCACGCCGCCTCCAAGAAGCAGGCCCGCCACACTTGCGACAACGCATCCTCCCTGGGCAACGCCGGAGACGGCGGCAATGGCATATCCAGCGAAAAAGAAAACCAGAGGAACGAAATATATCAGCGCTGCTGCGCCAATGATGCCGCCGGTACTGCTTTCCAGCACCACCCGGTCGCCCGGCCTTGCGTAGACAAGGTTGTCCGCCGAGACAAGGAGCCGGTTCGCGTATATACACGCCTCGCAGCTCCCGCAATGGCCGCCGCAGGCGGTTCCTCGCTCAACGGCCACCTCCGCCTGGCCCCGTTCCAGCAGCTTTGTTACTACTCCGTTTTGCGTCATGACTGTTCCTCTTCCTCCGCCGCTATTTGGATATAGATTATGTAATCTCCCACGGCTCCCGCACTGTCGAAGCCATCCACATATATCGTCACCGGCACACGGGATGTTGTGGTCACGTCTGTCAGATCCGCCACTGCGCGGATATTGTTAGCCGAAATCTGGCTCAAAACATCCGACGGAGCGCGGACAGTCACCACAAGGTTCTGTGTCAGGATACTTGCCGTATAGCCGGACGGAAGGTTTATATAGCTCAGATTTGTCACGGAGAACACGCCGCTTTCAAGCCCGGTAAACTCAAGGCTCACTGTTGCGGTCGTCTCCCCCGAGAGGCACTCCACCCCATCCGGCAGCACGATGGTATATTCCGTCGTGGGGAAGGACAGATAATCCGAAAGGTCAATAGTGGCCAGGGTAATGGTATTGATGCTCTCCAGCGTCGCGGTGTCGCCCGCCAGAGTGATGGTCGTGGGGGTAATGGTCTTGACTACATTATCGCTTGTCGCGCCACCGCCGTCCACCAGGGCCACGTCCAGGGCCACAGTCTTTACCATGCTGACCGGCACAGTCACTGTTACGCTGTCTGTGTCCACGGTCAGGTCGTCAAAGGACAGGGCCTCTCCCTCGGAATCAATGAATGTATAGTTCGCTGTGGCGGTAAAGCTGGTGCTGACATTGTCTCTGTCCACTACCACCTGGGCAGCGGCGATCTGTTCCAGCTCCTCCTCAGGGCCGATAATGGTCACATAGCTCGGGTCAAAGGTCATCAGGTCAGAGTCAATGGCGTATCCGTCCGTCACAGTACCCACAAAGGAACCGGTAAACTCTACCACCTTTGTGGCAAGCTTACTGATTTGGAGACCAACGGTTTGAGGCGACTGGGATACCACCTCAATGCTGGTGCTGTTGACAGAGCTTGGATAGGACAATGTATAGGCCATGGTGCGGTACCCGGCCCTGGTGACACTGGAGAGGTTCACAACAGCCTTCAGGTCAGAGCTTGTCAGCTTGCCGATTTCCCTTCGACTGCCGCTCAGGGTAACGGTGACGGTAGTATTCTCCTCCTCTGAGATAATCAGGCTCAGGGAGTCCCGCATGGTATCCTCCCCGGAATAGGTGACTTCCACGCCATAGAAGGTGCGGGTGATGGCCGAGCTGTAATTAGAGGTATAGTATACCCATACAATCACGGCAATGACAAGAGAAACGACAGCCCAAAAAACGTTATTCCCTCGCAAACCGCCCTTTTTATTCGTCTCCTTCGTTTTCCCCATGCTTTTTCTCCATTTTACGTCTTAGCTTGTCCCGCAATGTAATACGTTTGTCAGGCTCGTCCGCCGGGAGAAGCTCCCGCCGCAGCAGCATTTCAAAGGTATCCGGAGACAAATGCCGCTTCAAAAGGCCGTCCACCGCCACACTGATGCCGCCGGTCTCCTCCGAGACAATGACCACCACGGCATCAGAATGCTCACTCATGCCAATGCCCGCCCGGTGGCGCATTCCCAAATCCCGGCTTAGATTTGCATTTTTTGACAGAGGAAGCATACAGCCTGCCGCCGCGATACGGCCGTCCTTCACGATAACCGCCCCGTCATGCAGGGGGGATTTGTCAAAAAATATATTTTTCAGAAGCTCTGTGGACACGATGGCGTCCATCGCCGTGCCGGAAGACAGCTGTTCATCCAGGCGATTATAACGTTCAAAGACAATCAGGGCGCCCGTTCGGCTCTTTGCCATATCCTCACAGGCATAGACCGTCTGCATGATAACATTTTCCAGTGCCTGACTGCCCCAGTCTCTGCCTAAAAACGAAAACATAGGATTGGAACCAACCCGCTCCAGGGCGCGGCGAATCTCTGGCTGGAACAGCACCACCACCGCTATGATGCCGATGCTGAACACCTGCTGAAGAATAAAGTTTGTTACCGTCAACCCCAAAGCGCTGGACAGCCACAATGCGATAATCAAAATCAGGATGCCCCGCGCCACCTTTGTGGCGTTCGTCCGCCGGATGAAGGTGAGAACGGCATAGATGGCCCCGGCAACCAGTAGGATGTCCACCACATCGTACCACTGCATAGACAGTATGTATTTGGCGCTATCCACCAGATCGGTCAAAAAGGTATTCATGCGGCAGCCTCTCTCATTGGTTCTTGCAGTTCCTTGCAGACAAAGGCAAAAATATTCTTTGTCAATATACTATTATAGCTCAATCGGGCCAATATATCAACAAATTTTTCTCTGCAAAACATCCCTCCATTCGGGGAGAGGAAGAAAATTCTCTCCCCTGACTTTTACGATTCAGACGCCCAGGGAAAGCACCTGTTCCGCCGCATAGCGAACCTCTGAGAACGTATTAAAGGGCGAAAAACTAAAGCGCACCGTCCCCGCCCGAAGTGTCCCCGCTGTTTGATGTGCAAGGGGAGCACAGTGAAGACCCGCTCGAACGGCGATTCCCCGTGCTGCGAGGCGTTCGGCAGCCTCCTCGCAGTCAACTCCTTTAATTTGGAGAGATACGACTCCCGCCTGACAGGATGGGTCTGCGGCCCGGAACAATCGGATTTTATCAGAGCCGGAAAGTATATCGCAAAATGCTGCCGCCAACTCCCGCTCATGAGCCAGCACCGCCGCCGGTGTCCTGCGGCCCAGCCATTCCAATCCGGCCAGCAGGCCCGCGATACCGGGGACGTTGTGGGTGCCCGGCTCCAAACGATCCGGCAGGAAGTCCGGCATTTCAACACTCTCGCTGACGGAGCCAGTACCACCATACAGCAGAGGCCGGGGCTGTTCCTCCCGGCACAGCAGAACGCCGGTACCCTGCGGCCCAAGCAGGCCCTTATGCCCCGGCATAGCGGCAAAGGCGCAACCCAGGCCGTCAAAATCAAGGCCCACACTTCCGGCAGCCTGCGCCGCGTCCACGATAAGCGGCACCCCCGCACGGCGGCACAAGGCCGCTATCTCCTCCAACGGCAGGATATAGCCGAATACGTTGGATACCTGGCAGCAAATCGCGGCATTGGCCCCTGGCAGCAGCCGCCGGAACGCATCCATGGCTGCCTCCGGGCGAAATAGCTGTGAGGCCGCGACGCGAATGTCTGCCCCACGGCCATACAGAGGCCTCCAGACCGCGTTATGCTCATAGCCGGAGATAACCACCCTGTCCCCCGGCTTCACAAGGCTGTTAATGGCGATGTTCAGACCATGTGTGGCGCTGCTGGTAAATATCACCCGCTCCGGGGCAGAAACGCAGAACATATCCGCCAGTGCCGTCCGGCAGTCGAGCACCATCCCGGCGGCGGCCATGGCGCTTTCATATCCGCCACGCCCGGGGCTTGACATAGTTCGCATGGCGTCCGACACGGCATAGCGTACAGAGGCGGGCTTTTGCAGGCTTGTGGCCGCGCAGTCAAGATAAATCATTCCCCCACCTCCAAAACACCATTTGTGTCCCGGGCAATTACTCGCTCCGGGGCAAGGCCCGCCGATGTCAATATATTTACCGCCCGTTCTCTGTTTCGGGCCGAGACAATCACGCAATAGGCGCAGCCCCGGGTGCTGACAGACTTCGGCAGCCGGGACACCGTGCCCGTGACCCCCGCCCGCTCCAGCACGCGGGCGGCGCGCTGCGCATAGGTCAGGCTTCTGAAAGTGAGCAGATAATGCATAAATAAGCCTCCCGCGAATGGTTACAGCCCATTGTATGCAGGAGGCATTCATTTTGTTTCCTTAGCTTAGCAGCACGACTGCGTGACAGCTCATACCCTCGCCGGAGCCGGTGAAGCCCATATACTCCTCCGTGGTGGCCTTTACGCTGACGGCGGTCAGGTCTATGCCTAAATCGTCCGCAATATTCCGGCGCATTGCGTCCAGATATGGGGCCAGCTTTGGCCGCTGGGCAATGACGGTCACATCGCAGTTGTCCACATGATACCCAGCAACTGCGGCCTTCTCGGCGGCGGCGCGAAGGATGACACGGCTGTCTATCCCCTCCGTGGCCGGGTCGCTGTCCGGGAACAGATGGCCGATGTCCCCCATAGCTGCCGCGCCCAGGATTGCGTCCGCGAGAGCGTGGAGCAGCACGTCTGCATCGGAATGGCCCTCCAGTCCTTTTTCAAAGGGAATTTCCACCCCGCCAAGTATCAGCTTCCGTCCCTCTGCCAGACGGTGAGCGTCATATCCGTGTCCTATTCGCATTGCGTCTCCCTCCTTGCGATAATCGCCTCCGCCAGCGCAAGATCCAGCGGCGTTGTGGTTTTTTTATTTTTCTAACATCCCAGGGGCAGGAAAATTTTACCCCCCCTGGGCGGCACCCCCCTGCTGTGCTGCCGGGCATAC
>JAJQHT010000251.1 GCA_021199595.1 Oscillospiraceae bacterium | reverse complement strand
AAAGTCAGGGCCAGACCATCGGCCTTCCCCGGGTGCTTGAATTTTGGGACAGTATGCCCTTCTGGAGCACCTTCTTCCGCGCCCTGGGATATGACACGAAATTCTCCCACCCCAGTGGGCGAAAGCTCTACGAGCAAGGGATCACCTATGTGGCCTCGGACACCATCTGTTTTCCGGCCAAGCTGGCCCACGGTCATGTGATGGACTTGGCGGAGCAGGGAGTAGACCGCATTTTCATGTCCTATGTGATGCACATGCCTCCGGAGGGGAAGGATAAGCTCAGCCCCTATGTCTGCTCCGTGGTCATGGGCTATCCCATGGTGGTGCGAAATTCCCAGAACCCAGAGGAGCGGTATCACATCCCCTTCGACACCCCTGTGTTCCACTGGTTCACGGAGAAGGACAGGGAAAAGCAGATATGCCGCTACGCTGTGGAGACCCTGGGGGCCAGCGAAAAACAGGCGGAGGCCGCCTTTGCCCAGGGGAGAGAGGCCCTGCGCTCCTTCCGCCAGACCCTGCGGGACGAGGCGGCGCAGATTTTGGATACAGTCCGGCGGGAGAACAGCTTTGCCGTCGTTCTAGCTGGAAGGCCCTATCATTCAGATTCCTTCGTCTGCCACGGCCTTTCCAAGCTGTTCGCAAACCAGGGCATTCCCGTCCTGCCGGTGGACAGTCTGCCGGGGCTTGAAAAGGTGGATCTGCACAACACCCGCATCGAGATAACCAACGACTTCCACACCCGTATGCTGGGCGGGGCCATGATTGCCGCGAGGGAGGAGCATTTGGAATATGTCCAGCTTGTCAGCTTTGGCTGCGGCCATGACGCGGTGCTGTCGGACGAGATTATCCGTATCCTGACGGAGAGCGGACAGAAATCCCCCCTTGTCCTGAAGCTGGACGAGAGCGACGCCGCAGGCTCCCTGGCTATCCGGGTGCAGTCCTTCATTGAGACCGTCCATATCCGCCGTAAGCTGGCAGAGGAGCGACAGGCCGCCGGGGTCACGATTGCCCCAGCTGCCTCCGAGCCGCTGACGGCCAGTGGGAACACCGGCGGCGTTCGGCTCCGCCGCCGTCGGAGCCAGGCCACTGACCCGGCGCTCCAGGTTTACCAAAGCCCGTATTTCCGGGAGCTGCCCCCGCCAAGTCCTGCAAAATTTCTGCCGGGGGACAAGAAGAAGCGGACGCTGCTCCTTCCAAACATCACAGGGGAGGCGGCGGTGCTGCTGTGCGCCCTGCTGGAAAAGGAAAATTACATTGTGAAGTCCGTTCCTGTCGGCGGCCTGGAACAGATACGCCTTGGAAAAAAATATGTTCATAACGACATCTGCTTCCCCGCCCAAATGGTCATTGGCGAGCTAATCAGTGAGCTGAAACGGGGCAATTATAACCAGGACGAGGTGGCTGTCGGCATGATAAAATTCCAGTGCGACTGCCGGATGTCCCACTATGCCGGACTGCTGCGGAAGGGGCTGGACGCCGCCGGGTTTGACGGGGTGCCGGTGCTGACCACGGACGTGAACGACACAAAGGATATGCACCCCGGCGTGGCCCTGCTGGGCCTGAGCGCCGTATTGGGGGCGGTGTGGGGCTTCATGATGCTGGACATTATGACGGAGATCGTCCGCAAAATCCGGCCCTATGAGATAAACCCCGGCGAGACAAACCGGGTCTATCATCAGTGTGTGGAGAACGTGTCCCAGGCGCTGAAGGAGGGTATTTCCCCCGCCCGGCGGGCGTTTGAGCGCTGCATTGACGACCTGGCCGCCATCCCCTATGACCGCTCGCAGCTGAAGCCTCGTGTATTCGTCACCGGAGAACTGCTTGTGACCTATCACCCCGGTTCCAACTTCCATATTGAGGAATATATCGAGCAAAACGGCATGGAGACCGTGTTCCCGCGTATCACCGACCAGCTTCGGAAGGATTTCCAGGCCACCGGGGCGGAGATTAAGGATTACCACGCCAACATTCCGCCCTATCCCTTCCTGGTAAACGGGCTGTTCGACTATGTGCAGCGCTCCCTGGAAAAGGTGGCGGCCCGGCATCCCCTGTTTGAAAAGGGCCACTCCCCGAAGGAGATGTATGACGGCATAAGCGACATCATCCCGGAGACGCTGAGCTGCGGCGAGGGCTGGCTGATGGCGGCGGAGATCGCCCGGTATGCCGAGGAGGGCGTCAGGAGCTTCATCATTCTTCAGCCGTTCGGCTGCCTGCCAAATCACATCTGTGGCCGCGGCACCATCAAGAAGCTGAAGGCCCGTTACCCGGACATCCAGATTCTTCCCCTCGACCTCGACCCGGACACGAGCTTTGCCAACGTGGAAAACCGACTGCAAATGCTAATCATGAACCATTAATATAAAAAAGGCCCAATCTTAGGATTGAGCCTTTTTTATATGCAGCCTGATGCGCCATGTGTGGGCGCATTAGGACAGCGTGGGAATTATTCGGTTTAATGCCTGATATTACGAAGCCTCGCCGGAAGCGGTGGTTTCAAGGGGAGAGATGGTCAGCGTGCCGTCCTCGTTTTCGGTGATAACGCCGTTGATGGTGCAGCCGTCATTGATGATAAGCTCGGACACCACAGACGTTTCCGTGACGTTCCAGACGGAGCCGTTGGCCAGCGTGATTTCCACGCCCCAGACGGTCTCGTAGCCATCCTCGTTGAGGATGTACTCACCGTCGAACTCCGCCTCGCAGAGCGCGTTCCAGTCCTCGCAGGTGTTGGAATAGATAGCGCCGGTCAGGGTGGTGTTGTCGAGATACAGACGCATAGCCCGCTGATAGTCGTCGTTCACGATGTCGCCGGTCACGTCCATATCCCGCAGGGTGATGTCGCTGCCAAGAGCCTCGTCGCCGTCGGCGATATTGTTCACGTTGGAGTCGTTATTGATGACCGCGTGGATGAGTACGCCGCTCCAGCTCTCCATCTCCACGCCCTCCAGCAGAATGTTGGCCTGGGTAGATTTGGTGACGATGCAGGCGCCGGCATAGTTCAGCTCATAGGCGTCCAGGCTCTCCGCGCCGCCGTCGATCAGGCTTTCATCGGTGGAGAGGGTGCCGCCGTTCATATAAAGGGTGCCCTTGCGGGTGTTGCCCGCGCCGGAATGGCCCTGGTCAGGCATATGGAACTGGACGGCAGTAGCGCCGCCGGAGATAACGCTCTCCATCACGTCGCCCTCCTCGGTCTCATAGTCCTGCCAGCTCAGAGCGCGGTCGCCGGATTTATCCATAATGGCCCGCAGCGTGGCGGAGTCGTCAGTGCAGTCGCTGGATACGGCATATATCTCGCCGTCGTTGGAGGCGACGATGCCGTCAGAGCTGCCCATGACGGTGCTGCCATACAGGAACAGATGGCAGCTTGTGTCGGCATAAGCGCCGTAGCCGCCCTGGCTGAGACCCAGGCTGCGATAGGCCACCAGGTCAAGGCTGACGCGGGCGGAGTCTGTGCTCCATGCGCCCCAGGTGTGGGACACGATGGCGGAATCGTAGAGATAGGTGATGCTCTTGCCCTGGGGCTGAATGCCGCGGGCGCGGTTGCCGGTGCTGGTGACGGTGATGGTGTCCTCCGCCTGCTCCTCCGGGCCGCCCAGGGTTTCCAGCAGGGAGCCGGTGATGACGACGACAGGCTCCTCGCTGCCCTGGCTCATGCCGCCCGCGCCGGGGCCGGCGACAGTGGTGCCGCCCACTACGTCAGAATACATGGCGCTGCGGGCCGTGCCGGAGGCCAGAACCAGTGTGTTCGCGATATTCAGATAGGTATAGCCTTTGGCGGAAATGACCGGGGAGCAGGAGTCCGCCTCGTCCCCGTCGCCCAGAACGACGGCGGAATCAAAGCCCTCCACGCCCAGGGCCTCCAGCCACTGCGCGGCAATCTCGGTCACGTCGTATTCATCCAGCGCCACGTTGACCACATCGCCGCCGATGGTGTAAAACGCGCCGGTGTCCTCGCTCAGCTCGGAGTAATACAAGGCGGCCTGAGAGTCGTCGGAGGTCATCAGAAAGCCGGAAATGCCGGTTTCCGTCTGCTCGCCGCCGTCAAAGAAGGTCAGGTCGATACCCTCCGTCTGCTCCTGGGCCTCGTCCTCGCCCTCGTCCGTGATGACGATGACGGCGATGGGGCCGGTTTCCTCCTCGGTTTCTTCTGCGGCTTCGGCGGAGGCGTCAGCCGTCTCTCCGCTTGCCTCGTCAGAGGCCAGCGCGGGCGCTGCCAGGGCCACAAGCATCATCATGGCCAGCAGCAGGGATAACAGTTTCTTCATATTTTTTCTCCTTTCAAATTTTTGGCTGGTAAAAAGCGAGGGAACCGCAGATCGAATAACGCGGTGCGGTCATTGGATCGTGGTTCCCTAAAGTATTTGGTGGCGTATGCTGTCAGGCGGTGGGCATCTCGCCGGAGGCTTCGCCGGATGCCTCGCCGGAGGCGGATGCATCCGCAGGGGCGCCGGCATCGGTGGTCGTGGTGTCAGCGGCGGCGGTTCCTCCGGAGGCTGTGCCGGACATTTCGGCGGAAGCGCCGGAGTTGGTGGCGGCCTGAGCGGTGGGGGTGGATGCAGCGCTGGCTGTGGCGGTGGGCTTCGGCGTGGCGCTGCCGGCGGCGGCTGCCGCTGCCGCACCCGCGGTGTCGATGTCCACATAGCTGCCGGAGCAGCCGGCCAGCAGGCCGAGGGCCAGCACCAGAGCGAGGATGAGGCACAAAGCGCGTGTGGGATGTTTCATTGTTAACTCCTTTCTGTGCGAAACCGTAACGTAGATATTTTCACAAGATTAAGGTCATTATAGCATACTTTTTTTCCGTTGACAATCAAAAATAACACAGATGTCTTTATGAGTTTTGTAATCTTTCCAAATCTTTCCAAAATTTTTCGATGTGAGAGAAATTTTTAGTTGACAAAATCTTTCACGTGTTTTAAAATTATTATAGGATTTTCCGGAAAGGGGCTTGACAGGAATGCTGCACAGCGCTACGCTTTTCACGGCACGGCACGGCACGGCACGGCACGGCACGGCACGGCACGGCACGGCACGG
>JAJQHT010000195.1 GCA_021199595.1 Oscillospiraceae bacterium | reverse complement strand
GCTCCCAGCTATACGAGAAACACGGCCATGGGCGCGCTGATAGGTCTTTTGCTGTCGGCGGCGGTCATCATCGTCCGCTACCTGTTCGACGGGGACATCCACAGCGAGGACTACCTGACCAAGACCTATGGAAAGATCCCGCTGCTGGCGGTCATACCCGATATGTCCGCCTCCTCGAAGGATAAATACGGCAGATATGGAAAATACAGCAAATATGGGAGCTACTACTACAAAAAGCGCCCAAGCGGGCAAACGGGAGCAAAGCGTCCGCCGGAGACGGGGGATAAGCGGAGCGCCGGTTCCAGGCCTGAAACGCGCCAGCCGGCGAGAAGGTCGCCCGCATCAAAATCCACGGACGGCCAGACGATAAAGAAGGAGGCGGACAATGGCTAAGCTGAACAGTAAGCGCAAGTCTCAGGCCCCGGCGCGGGACGACGCAACAGACCGGGCTTATCTCATTGGGCCGCGGATGAACTTTGCCGCTGCGGAGGCATATAAGCTTTTGCGGACGAATCTGGTGTTTTCCTTCTCCGGAGAGGCGGAGCACCGCATCATCGGCGTGACCAGCGCCTTCCATGGGGAGGGCAAGAGCCTGACATCCATAAACCTTGCGTATACGCTGGCGGAAGCGGAAAAGAGCGTGCTTCTGATAGACGGGGATATGCGTCTGTCGAACGTGGCGAAGACCCTGCAGCTGAGCAGCAAGCCGGGGCTTTCAAACCTTCTGGTGGGCCTGAACTCCGTGAACAGCGCCATACAGGAGTGCGCCATATCCCTGAAGGACGGGGATGAGCTGACCTTTGACGTTATCGTGGCGGGGGATGTGCCGCCGAACCCTTCGGAGCTGCTCGGCTCCAGCCGGATGAATGTGTTGCTGGATAAGCTCAAGGAGCGGTATGACTATATCATCCTCGATCTGCCGCCGGTCATGGCGGTGGCGGACGCACTGGTGGTCTCCCATGTGGTAGACGGTCTGTTCGTTATTGTCCGCAAGGACAGAACGACCCGCAGCGCACTGGCGGAGACTATGCGCCAGTTGGAGCTTGTGGACGCGCATATTTTGGGATTCGTGTTCAACGCCGCGTCGGAATCCGACCGCGGGTACTATAAGGCGTATAACAAGAAATACAAGAACAGCTATTACGGCAATTACTATGGAAAAGGCAGGTAAGGGACGGAATGCTTGATTTCCATACACATATTCTACCGGGTATGGATGATGGAAGCAAAGACGTCTCCACCTCCCTTGCCATGCTGGAGGCCAGCGCCGCTTATGGGGCGGATGCCGTGGCCGTCACGCCCCATTTTTATGGAGAGGATAATTCCCCGGCGCAGTTTCTGGCCCGGCGGGATATGGCCTTTCGCCGCCTGACCTCGGTGCTGGAGGCCAGCGGGGGCGATTATCCCCGGCTCCTTCTGGGGGCGGAGGTTCGCTTTTTCAACGGCATAAGCATCACGGAGGATTTGGACTCCCTGTGCCTGGAGGGAACGCGGCTGCTGCTGCTGGAAATGCCCTTTGTCCGCTGGAACGAGCGGATGCTCCGGGAGGTGGCCGCCATAAGCCGCCGCGGCGTCAAGCCGGTGGCCGCGCACGTAGAGCGGTATATGGACTTTCAGCCAAAGCGCATCCTGGCGGATTTTATGGGGTTGGATATATACATCCAGTGCAACGCGGAGTTTTTCCTCACGCGTAAGACCGCCCGCCGGGCTTTACATATGCTGGAAAACGGGCAGATACAATTTCTTGGCTCGGACGCGCATAACACGACCACCCGCCCGCCGAATCTTGGCCCGGCACGGGAGCTTATCCGGCAAAAGCTGGGACAGGAGGCGCTGGATTACCTCGCGGAATATGAGGCGCTGGCGCTGGAGGAAAGCGGGGCCTGGGCATGAAGAAGGGCATATACATCGTGATAGGCGTGCTGTGCCTTGCGGCTGCCGTTGTGTGCGCGTGGCAGCTGGGGAGGAGAACCTATGCGCCCCAGGCGGAGACGGAGACAGTCTCAGCCACCGTTGCGCCGGAGGCAACCGCCGCAGCAGAGCCAGAAACCGGGCCGGCAGAGACCGCTGTCCCGGAGGAGACGGCGGAGCCATACGAAAGCCCGATTGATTTCGAGGAGCTGCAGGCCATTAACGGCGACATATATGCTTGGTTACAGATTGACAACACCAACATCGACTATCCCATTGTACAGCACCCGACGGACAACAGCTATTATATGACCCACAACAGCGACGGGGATTATTCCGCCAATGGCGCAGTGTTTTCGGAGCTGTATAACAGCACTGACTTCACTGACCCGGTAACGGTCTTATATGGACACCACATGAGCTCCGGGGCCATCTTTGGGAATTTGCAGGCGTATTATTCGGACAGCGAATTTTTCCTGGAGAACCCGAACATCAAGGTATACACCCCGGACGGGCTGCTGGAATACGCGGTGTTCGCGGCGGTGCCGTATTCAAACTCCCATCTGCTGTATAACAATGACTTTACTATAGACTCCGTTTTCACGTCCTTTATTGAGGAGGTACTCAGCATACGGAGCATAGAGGCCCAAATCAATGAGGCCAACGCCCCGGAGGCGGGGGACAAGGTGCTTATCCTCTCTACCTGCCTGGCGCGGGACAACACTTATCGCTTCCTGGTCATGGCGACTCTGGTCGAGTGATCCAGTAGATATAAAGCGAAATCTTTGAGGAAAGGAGGAGATTCCCATGAAGAAGTTATTATCCATGGTGGCGGCTCTCGCCCTGCTCCTTGCGTTGGCGGTTCCCGCATTGGCGGACAGCGCTGTTTCCAGCATCACCTATGCACAGGATGGCGATGTTCAGATTACTGACGTTACAAGCCTTGTTGAGGACGTCAACGGGGAAGACATTGAAATGAAGGTTACCGAGATCACAGAGGCGGACCTGACGGATGAGCAGAAGACCACGCTGCTTGACACAGTAAACACAACTTATGACGATGCGATTGCAGTTGAGGTTGTGGATGTAAGTCTGCACTATGAAAGCGACGGCTCTCTTGTGGAGCAGGAGGTTGTTGATACCATTGTCACCTCAGAAACGCCTGTTACGGTGACATTCCTGCGGGATGACGCGACCCATGAGGTGATCGGGGTTCTGTACTGGAATCACACAACCGGCCAATGGGATGAGGCGGAGTTCATCACTGATGGCTCTACCGTTACCGCTACCTTCGAGCATCTTTGCGCGATTGCCTTTGTGCTGAAGGAAATTTCCAGCGGCGGTTCTACCAGCGGCGGAACGAGTTCCGGCACTGGCACTGGCACCGGCTCTGCTACATCCCCCCAGACCGGCTATAACACAGCCGGATGGACGGCCGCCATCGTGGTTTTGCTTCTTGGCGCAGGCTATTGCTTTGTGAGCGCCCGGAAGAAGACGGAAGAGTAAGAAATCACATGATGAGTATAGGCATCTGATTATCCTCAGATGCCTATGCTGAATTAGAAAAAAGGAGGCGGCCCGGGTATGCGGATACGAAAGAAAAACTTGAAAGGGATTCTGCTTGCCATTGCGGTGGCCGCGCTTCTGATTGCTGTTTACATACTGGCGGGCCGCTTTGAGGCGAGCCAGGAGGTCGCGCCGGAGGGCGCGGATACGGCGGCAAGCCGTACCACAGTCAAGGAGGAGGACGACGACACGGACGCCGTTTCCCCTTTGGACGATGACGGCGAAGCGACATCCACCATTTACTATAACGGTGCGCAATACGCCACGAACGAAAACCTTACAACCTTGCTCATTCTAGGTATTGACGATTATGAGCTGACAGAATCCGACAGCTACCGCAACAGCGGCCAGGCGGATCTGATATTGCTGGCGATTTTTGATAATGACGCAAAGACCTGTACTTTGCTGCACATAAACCGGGACACAATGACGGACGTATCTGTGCTGGGTGCGCTGGGCGACTACATAGGCGTGACCAACGAGCAGATTGCCCTGGCGCATACCTATGGCAGCGGTCTGGAGGACAGCTGCGAGAATACTGTTACCACGGTGTCGTCGTTTCTCTATGGCGTGACGATAGACAACTACCTGTCCCTGACCATGGACGCGGTGGCCGTGCTGAACGATTTGGTTGGCGGCGTGACCGTCACGATTGAGGACGATTTTACCGGGGTGGACGATACCCTGGTGCAGGGGGAGACCGTCACTTTGATGGGAGAGCACGCGCTGTATTATGTCCGTGCCCGTTCCTCCATGACGGACGACAGCACAAACCTGGCCCGCATGGAGAGGCAAAAGACCTATATGACGGCGCTTTCCGCGGCGCTGAAGGAGGCGGTTGCGGAGGATTCCGCATTCCTGCTTGAGGCGTATACCGCCGTGGCGGATTATCTGGTCACGGACTGCGACATAAACGCGCTGTCTGACTATGGCAGTCAGCTGACGGAGTATACCCTTTCCGAGATTATCTCGCCGGAGGGGGAGGCCGTCCTGGGTGATGTATATATGGAATATTACGTGGACGAGGCTGCGCTGCAGCAGCTGGTTATTGACCTGTTTTATATCCCCGTTGATGAGGAGTAATTGCTTTGGATTTTATCGCGGCGGCAAACGGCTGCGGTGTATATAGCACTTTCATTTTGCGAAAGAAATATTAAGGAAGAGGAACAAGCAATGCAGAATAACGTCGAAAATACTGGCGCAGAGGCTAAAAACACGGTGAACTATCAGACGCTGAAAGAAGAGATGGCGAAGGTCAGCGAGCGCCTGGGGGAAGGCTGGGAGTCCGAGACGCTGAAGCAGGCGGAAGATGCCATCAGCGAGCTGGAGAGCCGTGTCGCCGAGCTGGAAGCAGCGCTGGCGCAGGTGGAGGCTAACCATCAGTGGCGGCGGGAACGTCAGCGGGAGGGCATTGCTGCGGCCCAGGAGCGGGGCGTCACCTTCGGTAGACCGAGAATGCCTGTGCCCGACAATTTTGAGGAGGCAAAGCAGCTTTGGCTGGATAAGAAAATTTCCTCCCGCCAGGGCGCCAAGATGGTAGGCATAAGCCAGGAC
>JAJQHT010000142.1 GCA_021199595.1 Oscillospiraceae bacterium | reverse complement strand
CCTGAACGAGGCTCTGGAGACCCAGGAGCAGGACATGACCCATCTGGATGCCATGCGGGACAGGCTCATCGACGGGCTTTCCCAAATCCCCCATTCCCGCTTAAACGGCGACCGGGAGCGCCGCGTTCCCGGCACGGTGAACTTCTGCTTCGAGGGCATCGAGGGGGAAAGCCTGCTGCTGCTTTTGGATGACAGAGGCATCGCCGCCTCCTCCGGCAGCGCCTGCACCTCCGGATCGCTGGATCCCAGCCATGTGCTGCTGGCTCTGGGTCTGCCCCATGAGGTAGCCCACGGCAGCCTCCGGCTGAGCTTCTCGGCGGACGTGACGGCGGAGCAGATTGACTATATCATCGCCTCCGTGACGGAGGTGGTGGCATACCTGCGGAATATGTCCCCCGTGTGGGACGAGCTGGAGCGGGGCATTCTGCCCCATCAAATATAAGAAAAGGAGGAACCACAATGGCTCTTTACAGTGATAAGGTTATGGATCACTTCCAGCATCCCCGGAATGTGGGGAAGATGGAGGACGCGGACGGCATTGGCGAGGTGGGAAACGCCAAGTGCGGCGACATCATGCGGATGTATATTAAGGTAGACGAGGCCAAGCGCATTTCCGATGTGAGCTTTATCACCTTCGGCTGCGGCAGCGCCATCGCCAGCTCCTCCATGGCCACCGAAATGATTAAAGGCAAGCCCATCGACGAGGTGCTGACCCTGACGAATCAGGCGGTGACGGAGGCGCTGGACGGCCTGCCCGCCCACAAGCTCCACTGCTCCGTGCTGGCGGAGGAGGCGGTGAAGGCCGCCGTGAAGGATTATTACGACAAAAACGGCATTGCCTATGACCCGGAGACCCTGAAGGAGGGGGAGTGCGCGGCCTGTCATGCAAACGATGTCCACGCCGATAACCCCTGACAGCGTCGATACGACGGGGAAAAAGGCCCTGGTGGCCATGTCCGGCGGGGTTGACAGCAGCGTGGCCGTCCTGCTGATGCAGCGGGAGGGCTTTGAGTGCATTGGCGTCACCATGAAGCTTTTTTCCGGCGAGACAAAGGCTGAGAAGACCTGCTGCTCCCTGGACGACGTTTCCGACGCCCGCTCCGCCGCGCACCGCCTGGGCGTTCCCTATTATGTTTTTGACTACACGGCGCAGTTTGACGAAAACGTTATCCGCCGGTTCGTGCAGGTATATGAGGAGGGCGGCACCCCGAACCCCTGCATCGACTGCAACCGCTATCTCAAGTTCGGCGGTCTCTATGACCGGGCCAGACTCCTGGGCTGCAAGACCATCGCCACCGGCCATTATGCGCGGGTGGAGCAGGAGCCGGGAGGCCGCTGGCTTCTGAAAAAGGGACTGGATGAGACCAAGGATCAGAGCTATGTGCTCTATATGCTGACCCAGGAGCAGCTGGCCCACACCCGCTTTCCCCTGGGGGACATGACGAAAGAGGCGGCCCGCGCCCTGGCGGCGGAAAACGGCCTTCTGAACGCCCGCAAGCGGGACAGCCAGGACATCTGCTTCGTCCCGGACGGGGATTACGCCGCCTTTATCCGCCGGTACACCGGCCGCGACTATCCCTCCGGGGACTTTGTGGACGAAGCGGGCCGGGTGCTGGGCCGCCATAAAGGATCCATCGGCTATACCATCGGCCAGCGGCGGGGTCTTGGCGTGGTGGCGGAAAAGCCGCTGTACGTCTGCGCCAAGCGGCGGGAGGACAATGCCATCGTCCTGGGAGGCAATGAGCGCCTGTTTTCCTCCACCCTGCTCGCAAACGACCTGAATCTCATCGCCCTGCCCCGGCTGACGGGGCCGATTCGCTGCCGGGCCAGGGTGCGCTATCGCCAGCCGGAGCAATGGGCCACGGCGGAGCAGACAGACGAGGACGAGCTGCGGGTGACATTCGACCAGCCCCAGCGGGCCATCACCCCCGGTCAGGCCGTGGTGCTCTATGATGGGGACACGGTCATTGGCGGCGGAACAATCTATCAAACGGAGGAGCAATAAGCCAATGAACAGAGAAAACGCCTGGGCGCTTTTGACCCAGTATAATCATGACCCTTTCCACCTGCGCCACGCCCTGACGGTAGAGGGCGTCATGCGCTGGTATGCAAACGACCTGGGCTATGGGGACGAGGCGGATAAGTGGGCCGTTGTGGGCCTTTTGCACGACCTGGATTTCGAGCAGTACCCTGACCAGCACTGCATAAAGCAGCAGGAGCTTATGCGCGCCGCCGGCGTGGAGGAGGACATTATCCACGCCACGTGCAGCCACGGGTATCTTCTCACCGTGGACATCGCCCCGGAGCATGAGATGGAAAAGGTTCTCTACGGCACGGACGAGCTGACCGGCCTTATTGGGGCCGCCGCCCTGATGCGCCCGTCCAAAAGCGTCATGGACATGGAGGTCAAGAGCCTGAAAAAGAAATATAAGCAGTCCGGCTTCGCCGCCGGATGCTCCCGCGAGGTCATCCAGCGCGGCGCGGATATGCTGGGCTGGCCGCTGGAGACCCTGATGGAAAAGACCATCCTGGCCATGCGCGCCTGTGAGAGCGACATCCAGACCCAAATGGAAAATATTTCCTGAATCAATAAGGAGCTGACAAAATGAGAGTCTCAACCAAGGGCCGGTACGCCCTGCGGACAATGGTAGACCTGGCCCAGCACAGCGAGGGCGGGCTTGTCACCCTGAAGGACGTGGCGGCCCGGCAGGAGCTGAGCCAGAAGTATCTGGAGCAGATTGTCACCGTCATGAGCCGGGCGGGCTTCGTCAAGGGCATACGCGGCCCCCAGGGCGGCTATCGCCTCTCCAGGGAGCCGAGAGAGTATAACCTGGCGGAGATACTGCGTCTTGTGGAGGGCAGTCTGGCCCCGGTGGAGTGTCTGGACGAAAGCCCCAATCAATGCGAGCACTGCGCCTCCTGCTCCACCGTGGAGATGTGGGACGGCCTCTATAAGGTGATAACCGAGTATCTGGAGGGCATTACTCTGCAAGACCTCCTGGACAACGCCAACGCCAACGCCGGGAATGATTATGTGATTTAACACGGGAAAATAAGAGGGGGAGATGCGATATGACAGCGGCAGCCATCCAAAAAATGATACTGTTTTATGACGGCAGCGTGCATGATATTGAGCATTTTATGAAGGTGTGGGGCTATGCCAAGGCCATCGGCGAGCTGGAGCATCTGGATCCCTATACCCAGAGGACGCTGGAGCTTGCGGCCATCGCGCATGATATTGCCTGTCCCCTGTGCCGCGAAAAATATGGCAGCACGGCGGGGCCTTACCAGCAGACTGAGGGCGTTCCGCTGACAAGGGATTTTTATGCGGATTTCGGACTGCCGGCGGAGCAGCTGGAAAGGATCTGCTATCTGGTGGGGCATCATCACACGTTTGAGAATATTGCAGGCGCGGACTATCAGATCCTGGTCGAAGCGGATTTTATCGTGAACGCCTCGGAAAGCGGCATGAGCAAACAGGCCATCGCGGCGTTTTGCCAGAACGTATTTCGGACGGACACGGGGAAAAGCCTGCTGGCCTCCATCTATGGCCTGGATGCGTAACCTTCCAATGTGCGGAAAACGAACAAGGGAGTGACAGCGTTTTAAGCCGTCGCTCCCTTGCGTTACCGGGGAAAATAAAGCCCTTATTCCCGCAGCAGCGTGTTTTTCTGCCGGATATACAGCATCACGCACAGGATAAAGCCCACGGAGGAGCCGAAGTACCACGCCCACATCAGGCCCGTATAGCTTGCAAGGGCGCTTGTCAGCACAAAGCACATGACCACGCGGACGGTGAACTCCGCCACAGTCTCCACGAAGAAGGTCATGCTCTTGCCAAGGCCGCGCAGCAGGCCGCCGGTAGTGATGATGAAGCAGATAACCGTGTATACCGGGGAGATGATTCGCAGGTAATTGACCCCCACCTCGATGACCTGGGCCTCCGCGTCCGCGTCCACGAACAGACCAATCAGGGCCTTGGGGAAAATCTGGAAGATGGCAATGACCACCATGGTCAGCGCAAAGCATATGCCTGTGGAGACCCAGAAACCCTCCTTAATGCGCTTGCGCTTGCCAGCACCCCAGCACTGGGCGGTGAAGCTGGAAAGGGCCGTGCCCATGGTGTTGAAGCTCATATAGGCAAAGTTATGCAGCTTGGAGGCTGCCTCGTACCCGGCGATGACCGCCACGTCAAAAGTGTTCACAAGGCTCTGCAAAATGGTGTGCGTCAGGGCCACGCAGCCCTGCTGAAAAATGCTGGGCAGCGCCAGGCGGCACATCTGCTTTAAAAGCGCGCCATCAAATAGCGGAGCGTTCTCCGTCGTCTCCAGCTGCCCCACCCGGCGCAGCGCCAGAGCGGTGGACAGGACGGCGGCGACAGCCTGGCTGACAGTGGTTGCCCATGCGGCTCCTGCCACGCCCATGCCCAGCGGGCCGACGGCGATGATGTCCAGCACCACGTTCAGAACGCTGGAAAACAGGAGAAAATACAGCGGCCTTTTCGAGTCCCCCATGCCGGTGAAGATGGAGGAGGCGGTGTTGTAGGCCATCATGAACAGCACGCCGATGGAATAAATGGAAAGATAGCTTTTCGCGTCGGCAAAAATGGTGTCGTTCGCGTTTAAAAGCGTCATGAGCGGCCCGGCCAAACACACGCCCAGCACCGCCAGAAGAACGCCCAGCGCGGTCATGGAGATGAGCGCTGTGGAGGCGGCGCTTTTCAGCTTTCGCCAGTCCTTTGCTCCATATATCTGACCGATGATTACCGAGCAGCCCATGCTGGCACCCGTGGCGCAGGCGATAAAAAACAGGGTAATCGGATAGGCGGCCCCGATGGCCGCAAGCCCTACGGAGCCGGTAAACCGCCCTACAATGACGCTGTCCGCGATATTATATAGCTGCTGGAACGCCGTGGACAGCAGCAGCGGAATAGAAAACGCCCACAGCACCTTCAGGGGCTTGCCATCGGTCAAGTCCTGCATAGAAATCCCTCCTTTACCCGCCAGAGATGGGACATATTAATAGCTTTTTTCTATTTTATGATACAAAAAC
>JAJQHT010000011.1 GCA_021199595.1 Oscillospiraceae bacterium | reverse complement strand
ATACGGGCGCCGTACTCAATCTTGATGGGAACGATGGTGCGGGTGCCGACGGTGAGGCCGCCGTTGCTCTTGGCCCCGTTCTCCGCCACCACGTCCACCTCTTTGTCCAACTGGAAGGTAAACTCCCGCATCCCGTTGAAGGGGATGGGGGTGGAATTGCACAGCTTGGCCAAGGCGGATGCGCCTCTGGTCTGCTGGATAAAGTCGCCGATCAGCTCCTCGGGAAACAGGGAGCCCTTGCTCAAAATATCAGCCATAAAAATCAGTCTCCTTTACTGGTCAGTTCTGCGGTCAGCGCACGCAGCGCCTCCCGCTTGCCGTTGCCCGCCGGTTCTGTGGATCTCAGCGGGGCGGTCTGCTGTTTCTGGCGGCCCAGCACGCGGGACAGCGTCTCTGCGTCTTTGCGGATGTCCTCCTCCGTTTCACCGGAGAGCCGTTCCGCCAGTTCATAGGGGATTCCGGTCTCACGGGCGATTCGCGTTTTTACCGAGGCGGTCTCGTAGCCCTTCACCTTTGCCTGCAAGTCCGCCATGGTCTTGTCGTACCCGGCGTACTTTTTGGTGGAATCCGTGATGGTCTGGTTCAGTGTTGCGATCTGCTGCTCATAGTCGCTGACTTTGGCTTTCAGTTCGTCATAGTCAGCGTACTTCTTGCCCAGCGTCTCCCGCTCCCGCTTGAGGCGCTCGCCGATGGCCGCGTTGAACTCTTCCTGTGTGGTAATGGGTGTAAATTCTGCCATGATAGGCTCCTTTCCCGCTCTTTGCCCGGCGGTATCGGGAAATATAGTAACGGCAGCGCCGTTAATAGCTGATTTTCTGTTTGCGCCGTTCTTTTCCTTCGGCGCACTGCCAGTAGGCCAGGATGATGCTGTCCAGCAGTTCGATTTTGGCCCCCTCCAGCACGGAACGATAGCCGAAGCCGCCTCCGGTGCCAATGGCCCGCTTTTCACAGTTGCTCACCGCCTGCACCACCGATGGCTGCCCCATGTGGCAGACGGTGCGGGCGTACAGCCCCTGCTCAAAGGCTGCGTTGGCGGTGATGACCTGCTTCACCGTAGGCAGCAAGGGTGCTTTCAGCCGGGCATCCTTCATGGCCTGGGCCAAAAGCTGCTGCCCGTTTGCCCCGTCCACCGCGACGGCGGCGATGTCCGCCTGAGACAGAAAACTGATGATCCAGTCATTCCCCGCCCGCACCGGCTGACAGTCGATGGCTTCCACAAAGACCTGACCCGCCGCCGTTTTCACGGCGATGGACAGGGCCACGCTGTCCCCGTCTTTGCCGTACTTGATACCCGCATAGAGCTTGCCGGTGAGCTTCGGCAGGGCGGGGCATTGCAGCGTCTCCCACTCCGCCCGGCTGATGGCGGACTTCTGGTTGTACCGGAGCCACAGACCCAGCCGCTGGATGTTGAAGTCCACCGGGTCGCTGCCAATCTCATCAGCCACGCTCCGCTCGGTGAAGATGGTCCCCAGGGAGGGGTTTGTCTCGTACCAGAGCGCCCGGTCCTGGGGGTCGCTCTGATGCTCCACGCTCCACTCCGCCCAGCCGGTGTTCTCGGTCTGGCCCTGGAGGGCGGCGCTGCGCAGCTTCAGGAACACGGTGCCGGAGGAGACCGGCGTGGGCGGCGTCCCACAGAACAGGGTCTGTGGGTTCCGGCTGTCCGTGACCACGTATTTCAGGGCGCTTTCCTGGTCGTTTGTGTACTCTTGGGCCTCGTCAATAACGAGCAAATCGAATCCCTCACCCAAACCTCCCTTAGAGGAACGGGTGCGAAATTCGATTCTTCCCTCGCCGTCCGTCAGCCGGATGTTCTCCCGTCCGGTGGCGCGGATGGCCTTGTATTCGATTTTGACCTTGTCCAGCAGACTGCACAGCCGCTCCCATGCGGCATGGCTGGTGGTGGTGCGATGGGCGGTGTGGAGGATGCTCTCTCCCTGCTGGAGGCCCCACAGCTCCCGCATGGCGGCGATCTCGTTCTTGCCGTTTCGCCGTGGGACGGAGTAGCCGAACTTGGTGTGAACCCATAGCCCGTCCCCATTCTCTGCCAGAATGTCGTAGAGCAGCAGCTCCTGCCACTGCTGAGCGGTGCGGCCCGTCTGGTTGTACAGCTCCACCGCCTCCGCCCCGTGGGTGTGGTCATAGGGCAGTGTGACGGCCTGTGTGGGGGTCTGGCGGCCTTTTTTCACCTCGGCCATGTCGTTCCCCCTTTCAGGTGCTACATCGTGTCAGGCCCATCGGAGCGGCCTCCTTTCGGGGTTTGGGCATAAGAAAAGCACGGCGGCTTGCGTCGTGCTTTCAAGAAATACGGTGTTAATTTTCTGGTATCATGTTTTGGATTTTATCAGCCAAATCGCCGTACTCGTTTGCGAGGCGAAGTGACTTTTTATTGGTATCCGCATCTTGTGCGTAAAACACTTCAACATCTCGTACTTGTTCAAGAATGTCAAATACCTCATCCTCTGTGTACTCCCGATGGGGGTCAACCGATATGCCGCGCTGATTGAGCATGACCACCTCATTGGTCCCTATAGCAATTTTCATGTTTTCCCCTTCTTTATCAATTTGTTTGCTGTCTTGGTATGAGTAGGATTCACAGTGGCGATGACGCCAGTATTGGGATTTAGCCTAATTGTTGCCTTGCGCCCTATAATCGTTACGGACGGCCTTCCGAGTTCATCATATTTGACCGATTTTGTCTGCAATGGATTTTCAATCGCGTCTTTCAGAGAATCCATAGTAACATTTCGCTCTGCTATTCTCTGATAGGCGTGTTGGCTAATACCCGTCACAGTAGTTCCGCTTGCGTTCAAACCAATAATCTTTCTAGATTCTATTTTAGCACTTTCTTCCGAGGAAGTCCACTGCTTCGTGTGGACATTCTGCCGTCTTCCGTTACCGGGGTCATATTCCACCATACAGCGGCAATTCTCATGCCGCCGGTAAATATCGTCCGGCACGTCCGGGTATTCGTAGGTTCCCGCCAGCTTGCTGCACCACTCGCAGCACTTGTACTCCGCTTTTCGGATAATTTTCGGAGACAGTCCACTCTTTCCCTGAAACTCGACGTTGGCTTTCAAGGTATCATCCACCACAGAGCGGGAGAAGGTTTTGACCGGCTCGTTTAACGTACCGATCATCTTGATATAGTTGTCTTCGTTGCTGATTGCGTTCAGCAAGCCCTCTATGCGGTCTTGGTTCAACGCGGCCTTTTGCGCCTTGATGCCGATTCCCGCCGCTTCGTTCAGCACTGTTTGCACCTGGGCGGCGGCGGTGGAGACCAGCTCATAATCCTGCTCCAGCAGGGGGCGCACCACCCGGTCGGCGATGTTCCAGTACATTTGGCCATTGGGCAGCGCGTCCAATGTCAGACAGTTGTAAAAAGCGTCCGCCAGGGCGGTGCCCACCTGTTCGGCGTAGTCTCCGGCGACGGCATAATTGGCTGTGCCCGCCTGGATCTGCGCCAGCAGCTTGGCGGCGGTCTTGTCGTTTTGCAGATTCTCCAGAAAAGCCGCCTTTAGCTGCTCCAGCAGGGCGGGGGCGATGTCCTCAGCCATAAGCGCCCCCTTACTGGTCGGGAGCCATGCCGGTCAGGTCCTGGAGGTTGTTTGCCCCGATGTAGCCAGGCACCGCCTGATTCAGCTTGCCTACGCCGTCCCCGATGCCGGAGAGCATGGCGGCGTCCGGCTCGAACACCGGCTCCCACGCCGCCTTTGTCAGGTAAAGCTGGCGCCGCTGGTAAGGGAAGTTATCCCGGATGCAAGCGGCCAGATACCCGGCGTTGAGGAACGCGCTGCCAAAGGTTCGCTGCGCTTTCCGGGCGGACAGCCGCAGGTTTTCATGGCTGGCTTTGATGGCCTCCGCAGAGCTGGGGTTGTCGGTGACAAAGCCCAGGTCGTCCAGGGTAAGGCCGGTTTCCCCGGCAAACAACGCCGCGAAGGTGCGCAACTGCTCGGTATACGGGCTCATGCTCTGCTGGGTGAACTGGCCCACGGTGGGTTTCTCCCCCTCCTCATCCTTGGTGAATTGGAGAAACGAGGAAATGGTGGCCCGCCACTTTTCCATAGGCTCCGCGTCCGGGGAGGTTCCCAGGGCGTATTTCTGCGGGAAGGAATAGAACTCCGCGCTGATCTCCGAGCGCTTGATGGTGCGCAGCGCCCCCTGCATGATGTTCATGCAGGCCCTTGAAATGCGGCTGTGACCAAAAGGCCGAACAGCATCGGGGCGGTAGATTATCGGCACCAGCAGCGGGGCGGGGGCGACGTTGTCGATGACATAGGGCGCTTCCCCTTTGGGGAAATACTCTGTCTGCCCGGCGGTGAAATAGGCTTCCAGCGTGGGGCGCTTGTTATCGTCCCGCTCCAGCACGGCGTACCCCTCGGTCAACAGGCCGGTGATGGGTCAAGGACGCCGGTGGCGTTGCCGCCGTCAATGACCTGGAGCCGGGGAAACCCGTCCTCGTCTGGGGAGATGTACAAAAAGCAGCAGGACGAAATCAAAGCAGACAGTACCGCGCTGTCAAACAGCACGTCAGCGTTGTTCATCTGGTAAATGTTGTTCAGGTCGAAGTTGTCCTCCCGGAACTCCCGGAACACCAGCCGGTCTGCCAGAGCATCCACCGCTTTGCCGCACCAGCCCAGTGTTTCGTTGAGCGCCCGGAACTCTTGGGGCGTTACCAGGTTAAAATCATGGGTGGCGTTTTTCATTTCGTAGTATTTGTACCGGAGCAGTACCCGGCTGCGCTTTCCAGACAACTTTGTGCGTAGGTAGTCCACGCCTTTCAGGTCGGCCATGCTTTCACTTCTTTCGCACTCGAATTATCACGAGAAAATGTTCCCAGTGACGGCGTGAAGTTCTTTCACCGCCAGGGGGAGGGAGGTATACCCCCATCTCTGTTTTGCCTTGTTTTCAGAACTTTTTTGGGAAGTTACTTTTTTTGTATTGAAGTTCTACAACTTTCAAAAGGTGAAAAACGCTTATTTTTGCTTCTAATTCTGCTCTTTATGAACCTGTTCCGCTGCATCTGTCATCCCCGATATTTGCGCCAGTCCGTAGAC
>JAJQHT010000299.1 GCA_021199595.1 Oscillospiraceae bacterium | reverse complement strand
GAACAAAAGGCGCAACGGTTCTAAAATCTCCTTGAAATCCACATAGTCCGGCAAACCGCCAACATTGTGATGGCTTTTGATAACAGCGGCGTTGCCAGTGCCGGATTCCACTACATCAGGATAGATGGTGCCCTGAACAAGGTAATCCACCTGGCCGATTTTCTTGGCCTCTTCCTCGAAGACGCGAATAAACTCCTCGCCAATGATTTTGCGTTTCTTTTCCGGCTCGGAAACGCCGGCGAGCTTTGACAAAAACCGCTGCTCCGCGTCCACTCGGATAAACCGTATGGGCCATTGGGTGAAAGCGGCCTCGACCTCGTCACCTTCGTTTAGACGCATTAGGCCATGGTCAACAAACACACAGGTAAGCTGGCTGCCAACTGCTTCCGCAAGCAATGCCGCCGCCACGGAGGAATCCACTCCGCCAGACAGGGCAAGCAGCACCTTGCCGTCTCCCACCTTTTCTCGGATAGCTTTGATAGAGGAGCGCATATAGTCGCCCATTGTCCAGTCTCCGCTGGCGTGGCAAATCTCATACAGAAAGTTGCGTAGCATCTGCTGGCCGTACTCAGTATGGTTCACCTCAGGGTGGAATTGTACGCCGTAAAAGCCCTTTTCCTCGTCACATATGGCGGCAGTAGGGCAGCCCTCGCTGTGGGCGGCAAGCCGAAAGCTTTCAGGAATCTTTGCCATATAGTCCCCGTGGCTCATCCAGGTTATGCTCTCTGCGGGGAGACCCTTGAACAGTTTGCAGTTCTGGTCAACATAAGTGTGGGTCTTGCCATATTCCCGGGCAGTGTCTGCCTGGGCAGCCGTAACAGAGCCGCCAAGGGTATAGGCAATAAGCTGACAACCGTAGCATATGCCCAGAATGGGAACACCCAGGTCAAAAACAGCCGGATCGATATGGGGAGCGGAGGGGTCATATACGCTCCGAGGCCCGCCGGTGAAAATGATGCCAATGGGGTTGAAGGCTTTTATTTCCTCCAGTGTGATGGTATAGGGCTTCAGTTCGCAGTATACGCGGCATTCCCGAACCCGGCGGGCAATGAGCTGGTTATACTGGCCGCCGAAGTCGATGATAAGGACGGACTGATGGGTCATGGCGGTTTATCCTTTCTCTTCTCTGATCTATAAATGGATGCCAGTGGGGGAGAGGGGCTATGCTCCGATTCCTTGCACAGGCATTTCTTTAAATTTGATATGTGCGGATGATATTCTCTGCGATGACACGGCGCTTAACACAGCGATCCATAGCGTTTTTCTCAATAAACCTATGGGCATCCTTCTCGGTCATTTTGAACTGTTGGATAAGGATGAGCTTGGCTCTGTTCACCAGACGCATCTCATCCATCTTTGCTTCCAGGCTTTCAGCCTTTGATTCAAGCTGGTGCAGACGGTCGGAAACGTTAGCCATCATGTTCAGGCTCTGACGTAAGAGGGAAGGGTCAACCGGGCTTTTCAGTGTCATAAAGCCATAGGCCTCGGCGTAGCTGGAGGTGGTTTCAAACCGCTCCGGGCCTGCCAACAGGAGGACCCCAGCTGCGCCGTTGTTCACGGCATCTGCCCCCAGCTTGACGCCGTCCGCAGAAGGGACAGATTCGTCTATGACTACCACATCGAAGGCTGACTTGTTCAGGACATAACCTGCCTCATAAGGGGAACAGACGCTTAACTCGGAGGCAAAACGGTCGGCCGGTAATAGTCCGGCAAACTGAGCTGCTGTATCATCGGAATTCGTGACGAGCAGCAGCGAGGCATAACGACGAGGCTGAACCATTTTAACGCTCCTTTCATAGCATATAGTCAGAACCCAGGCAGCAAAATGGTAAAACGAAAACGCCCCCGGTACCGGCAAGGAGACGCGCTACTCCTGTCAGAACCGGCGAACGTCCTTGCTCACCTGATGTGATATATAATAATACATTTAAAGTATAATCCACCCTTTGCGGTTTGTCAACCGGGTCATACTATATTTTGTGTCTATTTTAATGGGTCGGGGTAAGTGATATTTTGTGAGTTTTACCCATATTCCGGGGCTTGACAAAGCGGGAAACAAAGTGTAAAATTTTCAGTATGAAACGGCAAAGGCGTCGCGGATGTAATTCCGTATGCCTGCCGTTTCTTTTTATTTGCAAAACCCTGGCACTATATCCATTCATATTCATACTATATTGTAAAGGAGAGGCAATATGAGTAACGTAAGCGAGATTTTTGGTTCCATGGTGTTTTCACCGGCGGTCATGCAGGCGCGTCTGCCCCATGACGTCTACAAAAAGGTGATGCACGCGATTGATCATGACGAGCGCCTGACCCCGGACATTGCCGGCGTCGTAGCTAACGCCATGAAGGATTGGGCCATCGAAAAGGGTGCTACACATTTTACCCACTGGTTCCAGCCCATGACAGGCGTCACGGCTGAGAAGCATGACGGCTTTATTCACGCTACCGATGACGGCCGGGCAATTATGGAATTTTCCGGAAAAGAGCTTATTCAGGGCGAGCCTGATGCCTCCAGTTTCCCCTCCGGCGGCCTGCGCTCTACCTTCGAGGCCCGGGGTTATACTGCCTGGGATCCCACCAGCTATGCTTTTGTGAAGGACGGCGTTCTTTGCATTCCCACGGCATTTGTCTCCTATACCGGCGAGGCACTGGACAAAAAGACCCCGCTGCTACGTTCCATGCAGGCTCTGAGCAAGCAGGCTGTTCGTATTTTGCGGCTTTTCGGCAACACCGAGGTGGAGTCCGTACGGGCTACGGCCGGTGCAGAGCAGGAATACTTCCTGGTTGATAAATCTGTCTACGACAAGCGCGAGGATTTGATTTATACTGGACGCACGCTGTTTGGCGCACGCCCGCCCAAGGGGCAGGAACTGGATGACCACTACTTCGGCGCTATTAAGCCGCGTGTATCCGAGTTTATGAAGGACTTGAACGAGGAGCTTTGGAAGCTGGGTGTGGTTGCCAAAACGGAGCATAACGAGGTGGCACCCGCGCAGCATGAGCTGGCCCCCGTATTCAGCACTGTGAATATAGCCGCCGACCACAACCAGCTCACCATGGAGCTGATGCGTACCGTGGCAAAGCGTCATGGAATGGAGTGCCTGCTCCATGAAAAGCCCTTTGCCGGTGTGAATGGCAGCGGCAAGCATAACAACTGGTCTATGTCCACGGATGCCGGGGAGAACCTGCTGGAACCGGGCGACACGCCGGGCCAGAACGCTCAGTTCCTGCTGTTTTTGTGCGCCGTGTTGAAGGCGGTCAACGATTACCAGGATCTGCTGCGTATCTCTGTCGCCACTGCCGGGAATGATCACCGCCTGGGTGCGAACGAAGCGCCTCCGGCCATTCTCTCCGTCTATGTGGGCGATGAGCTGGCTGCCGTGTTGGATGCCATTCAACACGAGGAGCAGTATATTGGCGGAGGCAAGGAGCCGTTCAAGATTGGCGTCAGCGTTCTGCCTCGTTTCCCCAAGGATTCCACTGACCGGAACCGCACCTCCTCTTTCGCATTCACCGGCAATAAGTTTGAGTTCCGTATGCCTGGCTCCTCCCAGTCTATTTCCGGGGCTAACATTACTTTGAATACCGCTGTGGCCGAGTCCCTTCGGATTTTTGCAGATCGCCTGGAGGCGGCAGATGATTTTGATGCAGAGCTGCGCCAGCTGATTCATGACGTGGTCTGCGAAAACAGCCGAATCGTCTTTAACGGCAACGGTTATGACGACGCGTGGGTGGCGGAAGCCGAAAAGCGTGGTCTGCTGAACCTGCGCACTACACCGGAAGCACTGCCATATTACATTAAAGATAAGAACATTAAACTGTTTGAGACACATAAGGTTCTGACTGGCACTGAGGTTCACTCCCGCTATGAGATCATGCAGGAGAACTACGCCAAAACCATCAAGATCGAGGCCATGACCATGGCGGATATGGTTCGCAAAGATATTTTGCCTGCCGTCAGCGCCTATACCGGCGATCTCGCCGGGGATGCTGCTGCGAAAAAGGCCGTTTCTGACGCTGTGGACATTTCTTATGAGACCATGACTATCACCCGCCTGTCCGAGCTGCTGGCCCTAGCGACCAAGACTGTTGGCATCCTGGATGCTGCCATTGTGGAGTCCGGCACCATTACTGGCGTCGAGGAGCTGAGCAACTATTGCCGTGACAAGCTGTTTGCCACCATGAACGAGCTTCGCATCTATGTAGATGAGATGGAGACCATTACCAGTGAAGAATACTGGCCGTATCCTTCTTATGGCGAAATGCTGTTCAGCGTGCGTTAAATAATACCTGATTTGGAAGGCTTATTTATTGGGGCTTCTCAGCGTACCTGTGGTATGCTGAGAAGCCTTGCCTTGACAGCCGCAAATGCCTTTTCCCTATAAAAAACTGAGAACTAAGGCTGTCCGCATTGAAATTCACATTGACAGCGGCAGGAATTAGGATTATCCTAAATATACAATAATTTACGATGGAACTGGAGGTAAACCCCATGCTCACCATCCCGGAGGGCTATAAGACGGTCCTTGATGTTTATGATACACAGCGCTGTATTGAATTTATTAAATCCCGTTTCCAGAAAAACCTGGGAGCGGCGCTTAACCTGAAACGCGTATCCGCCCCTTTATTTGTGCGGGCTGATACCGGCTTGAATGACAACCTCAACGGTGTGGAGCGTCCGGTCTCCTTTGAGGTTCCCGCCACGGGGACAGGGGAGTACCAGATTGTTCAGTCCCTGGCCAAGTGGAAACGCTGGGCCTTGCGGGAGTATGACTTCCGGGAGGGAAATGGTCTCTATACGGACATGAATGCCATCCGGCGTGACGAGCCGGTTTTGGACAACCTTCACTCTGTCTATGTAGACCAATGGGACTGGGAAAAAATCATTTCCCCGGCGGAGCGGAACATGGAGTATCTCCAGGACACGGTGGAACGCATTGTCAGCGCAATCGTGATGACCAGTGAAGAGGTTCATTGGGAGTTTCCGCAGATAAAGACCGTTTTGACAAAGAAAGTGGCCTTCATTACCACGCAGGCGCTGGAGGATATGTATCC
>JAJQHT010000151.1 GCA_021199595.1 Oscillospiraceae bacterium | reverse complement strand
GCCGATGAAGTCGGCGGCGGCGGTCAGAACGGCGGTAAACTCCGCTTCCTTCTCAAGCTCTGTGGCCGTGCTCTTGGCGCGGTTCACCGCGCGCTGGAGCGTGGAAGTCCATGTTGCAAGCTCCTCTTCCGTCAGTTCGACAGCCGCTGCGGCCTCGCCGGACGCCTCACCGGAGGCTTCGCCGGAAGCGCTTGTATCCGTGCCGTCAATCTGCTGGGCGGAATAGTCCGCCGCGTCCTGTGCGGCCTGGAGAATGAACTCCTGGGCATCGCTGGACAGGGTCTCCCACCAGTCGAGGCTGGCTATCAGCAGGTTGCCGCCGCTGAAGCTGTCTTCCTCCTCGTCCGCCACCACGAAGGCGGCCAGGTAGGTAGCGCCGTTCTCCTTGCCCTCTTCCTCAAGGGCCGCGGCAGCGTCCTCATTATCCTGGAAGAGGTTCTTGTAGTAATCCACTGTGCTCTGGGCGGACGCGGGCGTGAAGTCGGGAACCGCGTTTATCAGGGGGATGCGATCCTCATAATCCTCGCGGGCAATGGCCGCGATCTGCGCCGCGCCGTCGGCCAGAGCCTCCAGCGTGTCCGCCGTCTCGTCCATCCCCACCTCGACCTCATAGTTGATGGTCACGGTAATCTTGTTATCGGTAGACTCCGCCAGGGTCTCCTGGAAGTACTCGAGGATCTCGCTCTCAGCGTCGTCCTTGGCAGCAACGGTGTTCAGCACGATGGCAACTTCCTCGCCGTCATAGGTCTTGCTTGCACCCGCTGCGTTGGGGTCGCCGCCCATGCCGCCAGCACCGGGGTCACCACCGGGGCCACCTGCGCCGGGATCGCCGCCAGGGCCGCCCATGCCGTCAGGAGGCATACCGCCCGCGTTGGGGTCGCCGTCGCCGCCGCCGAAGCCTCCCGGAGGCTCCGTAGCGCCGTCACCGGCATTGGGATCAGCCCCGCCGGCATTAGGGTCGCCTTCGCTGCCCGCAGGAGGTGTATCGCCAGGGTTCGTGCCTGTATTATCACCGCCGGTCTGGGTATCCTCCGCAACGATTTGCGCGGCGTTCAGAGCCTCTACCGCCTCGTTGACCTTTTCCTGGAGCGCTTCAGCCTCCGCCGTCACGGCTGTATCCGTCGCGGGAGGCGGGCTGCCGGCATCTCCTTCAGGCGCGTCAGGCGGTGTGCCGCCGTCGCCCTCGGGCGGCGCAGCAGGGGCGGTATCGCCGGCGTCCGCCGCGCTCTCGATGGTCTCGTTATACTCCTTCGCCTCTTCCAGCACCGCCAGAGCATTGTTCATGGCATCCTGCTGTTCAGGGGTCAGCTGCTCTATGGCCACAGCGTTGGCCGCGTCGATGGCCGCAATCAGGGCAGAATAGTCCACCTTGCCGTCCGCCGTGACGTAATCATTTTTATCAACCGTCCCGGAAGACTCTGCGGGATTGTCAGTCCCCTCGGTCTTATCGGCCTCGTCAGGCGTATCGGCCGGCTCGGCCTCGGTCGCCTTGTTTATCTCCGTCTGGAGCGCGGCGGTCGCCGCATTGACCTCGTCCTGGGTCACGGTCGTGTCGCCGGCCTTGATGCGGTCAAGAAGCGCACGGGCAGCATCCAGAGCGGTCTGCATTTCCTCGGCGTTTTCCAGCTCCTCTACGCCCATGTCAACGCCGGCCTCGATGGTGGCCTCCAGCCGCTCGGTGTTCACCGTGCCGTCCGGATTCACCTCATCGTTGACCTCGACAGGCTCGGCGCCGTCCCCAGTGCCGGTGCCGTCATCAGCAGGAGGATCCGCGGGAGGGTCTGCCGGAGGGTCTGCCGGAGGGTCGCCAGCAGGATCATCAGGAGGGTCTGCGGGTGGATCTCCAGGAGGGTCTCCGGGAGGGGGATCCACGCTGAGCGTTGAGATCTCATTCTCCGTGCTTTCGTCCAGCGTCTCATCGTCCGCCGCAGCGACGGGAACCGCCATCAGCGCGAAAACGAATACGACTACCAGAAGCAAGCTAAGTATACGTTTCATCTTGCATTCTCCTTCATCTCAATTTTTGAAAAAAGCGCGTGCCTCCGGGCGAACCGGCAGCACAGAGAAATCCTTTCCCTTTTTCTCCACTTTTTCCTAATGTTCTGCCAGTATATACCCTTTTCATTCGTTTGTCAAGTGTTTTACAAATTATTATGATTTCTAAATATATATTAGTTTCCTGCAATATTAATTCCTTTTTTTTAATGCGCCATTAATGTTTCCTCCTTTTTGCCGACCCGTTGACAAAGGGGGGCGGACATTATTATAATAGGGTGCGAATCAATTCATACCAAGTCATACATTTATATATATCATGGGAGGCAGCAAACCATGCGAATGAGAAACAAGAAAAACCTTATCCCTCGGATGGAGCGGTGCGCGGCGGTGCAGGTGTTCCAGCCGGAGGAGCTGCGGGGCCAATGGGCCGGACTTCTCCCCGGCTGCCGTGAGGTGCGGGCGGAGATGGGCTGCGGCAAGGGCCGGTTCACCGCCGCCACCGCCCAGGCCGCGCCGGAGGCGCTGCTGGTGGCGCTGGAAAAGGTTCCCAACGCCATGGTCACGGCCATGGAGCGGGTATGCGCCGAGAAAATAGAAAACGTCCGTTTTATCGACACAGACGTGCTGAACATCCCCTCCATTTTCGCGCCGGGGGAGGCGTCGGTCATCTATATAAACTTCCCCGACCCCTGGCCCCGGAAGAAGGAGGCCAAGCACCGCCTGACCGCGCCAAAGTTTCTCGCGATGTACTGGGACATTCTGCCCGTGGGTGGGCGCATCGAATACAAGACCGACCAGGCGTGGCTTTTCGACTGGAGCCTGGAGCAGTTCGCCTTCATGGGCTACGAGCTGGAGGAGGTCACGCACGACCTGCACCAGAACGGCCCCGCCGGCATCATGACCGACTATGAGTGCCGGTTTTATGAGCAGGGCGTCCCCATCTGCCGGTGCGTGGCATATAAACGGGAGGACAGACCCGCCACCCCCGTCCCGGAGAAAAAGCCCGCGCCGGAGGCTCCATGACGGAGGAGCGGCGCTATCTCGCGGCGGCGGATATGCTGCGGGTGGTCTGCATTGGGCTTATCGCCTGGTATCACATCTGGCAGCAGAGCTGGCTCGACCCCGGATTTTCCCTGGGCGGGGTACGGGTGAATTTGCAGCAGATGGTGCGCCATGGATACATGATGGTGGACGTGCTGCTTGTGCTGAGCGGCTTTCTGCTGGCCCTGCCCCACGCCAGGGCCGCGCAAGGCCGGGGCCTTGCGCCGAAGCCGGCGGTCTTTTACCTGAAGCGCTTCTGGCGCATCGTGCCGTCCTATATGCTGTCCGTGGTGCTTATTTTGCTGCTGTGGGCCATCCCCGGCGGGGCCTACCCCACAGCCGGGGCCATGGTGAAGGATTTTCTGGCCCACATGACCTTCACCCACAACCTGTTTTTTGACCTTTATGCCTCCACCCCCTTGAACGGCGTGCTTTGGACGATGGCGGTGGAGGTACAGTTTTATATTCTGTTCCCCCTGCTGGCCCGGGCCTATCGGAAAAAGCCGGGCCATACCTGTCTGGGTATGTGCCTCGCGGCCTTCGCTTTCCGGGCGGCGGTCTACATCATGGAGGACAGCACCTTCTGGGTCAATCAGCTGCCCTGTATGCTGGATCTATACGCCTGCGGCATGGGGGCCGCCTGGCTGCTGGCCCGCTGGGAGACGCGGGACATATCCCCCCGCCTCCGGCGGCTTCTGGCGGCGGGGAGCGTGCTGTGCCTGCTGGTCATCCTGCAAATTATGTATGTGCAGACCACCGGCGACCATGCCCAGATGCGGCGGGAACAACTATTATGGCGGCTGCCCCTGGGGCTTTTGAGCGGGACGCTTCTGGTGTGCGGTTGTCTGGGGCCACAGGGCTTCTGCCGCGCGGTGGGAAATCCCGCGACACAATTCCTGGCCGGCATCTCCTATAACTATTATATATGGCATCAATTTCTGGCCTGCCGCCTGAAGGACTGGCACATCCCCGCCTATACCTCCCTCCTCCCCAATCAGGCCATGGAGCAGCCCTGGCAGATACAATATACATTATTGTGCTTCCTCGCCGCCGGTGTCGCAGCCGCCGCCATCACCTATCTATGGGAAAAGCCCCTGTACCGCCTGGGGACGAGGCATTTATAGCGCATGGCGGGCGCAATGCCGCGTTAACCTTTATTATGCTTGACAAACCGAATCCAGCCGTGATAGCATGAGCCATAAAATCAATCGAACAGGCCGGCGGCTGTCCGCCGGGGCCGGGTCACGGACGTGACAGTGGACGCAGACATATAATGATCCACGGGACAACGCTTTCAAAAAACTGTCCCGTGGATTTTTCTGTCCCTATGGAGGAATTGAAATGAAGCAAGTTGGAAAAAATGACCCCCAGGCTATGCTGCCGGTAGTGATGCGGGTGTCCGCCGTGACGCTGACGGGAAATATCCTGCTCATGGTCATGAAGCTGCTAGCGGGGCTGCTGGGCCATTCCGGGGCCATGCTCTCCGACGCGGTACACACCGCCTCGGACGTTTTCAGCACCCTGATCGTCATGGTGGGGGTGCGCCTGTCCCAAAAGGCGGCGGACGCCGAGCATCCCTACGGCCACGAGCGGATGGAGTGCGCGGCGGCGATTCTGCTCGCGGGCATCCTGGCCCTCACCGGCCTGGGCCTCGGCTGGAACGGGCTGAACACCCTTATCGCCGGGGATTTTGAAAGCCTGGAAACGCCGGGGGCGCTGGCCCTGGGAGCGGCGATTGTGTCCATTCTCGCCAAGGAGGGGATGTACCGCTACACCCGCCGCCACGCCCTGCGGGTCAATTCCACGGCGCTGATGGCGGACGCGTGGCACCACCGCTCGGACGCACTGTCCTCCATCGGGGCGCTTATCGGCGTGGGCGGCTCCATGCTGGGTCTGCCCTTCATGGACGCGGCGGCCAGCGTGGTCATATCCCTGTGCATTCTGAAAGCGGCCTGGGATATAGGCCGGGACGCCCTGGACAAAATGGTTGACCGCGCCTGCGACGAGCAGACGGAGGCGCAGATGCGCGCCTGCGCCCTGGCCCAGCCGGGCGT
>JAJQHT010000226.1 GCA_021199595.1 Oscillospiraceae bacterium | reverse complement strand
CCTATGAGGAGACCGGCAACTTCTTCCCCGAATACTATGTTATCCCCGTGGACGCGGACAGCCAGCGGGATCCCGCCGACGCCTGGGAAATGGCTGACTTCCTGACCCGCAACGGGGTGGAGGTTCGCCAGCTCACCGAGGACGTGACCGTTGACGGCGTCACCTATCTGGCCGGTTCCCTGGTGGTGGATATGTATCAGGCCAAGCGGAATTACGCAAACACTGTCCTTTGGGAGGGCGCGGACGCCTCCAGCTCCGGCTTCCCGGATCTGTATTCCGAATCCGTCTCCAACTTCCCGGAAATGCGGGGCTTCGACTGTATTGCCATCACGGAGGTAGGCGCTTTTGAGGGCGCGCTGTCCGATGTACTGACAGAGTTTGACGGCGCAAGCCAGCTCTCCGGCGAGGGTACGGCGGTCATTCTCTCCAACAACGGCACAGAGACCGTCCGGGCTGTGAACGACCTGCTGGCCCAGGGCGTTACCGTGGGCATGATTACCGAGGGCGACTACACCGGCGACTTCCTTATCAGCGAAGCGGCTTATGAATCTGTCTGCGACAGCTACACCCTGGTAGGCACCAGCGTCACCGAACTTCCCACCGCATACGCCATCAGCCAGCCCACCGTGTATCTGGCGGGACGGTACGACGACTTCTCCGGCTACACCGTCACCGAGGGCTATTACGCCCAGTGGTTCAGCGAGGGTTACGGCTTCATCAACTACCGCAACGTACACCAGAACGGCACCTCCAACCAGGATCTGTTCGCCTTCGAGACGCAGCTTGGCTTCACCATCACCTCTGACCCGGAGGAAGCTGACGTGATCATCGGCTCCGTGAGCCTGGGCCAGGGCGAGACCGGCGAGGCCGCCACGGAGGCGGTACTCAGCGGCACCCCGTATATTGCCATGGGCTCCTCTCCCCTGTCCTACATCAGCGAAAACCTGCTGACCGACATGGAGTTTACCACCCTGGGCATGGAGGCCCTGCACACTGTCACCTATCCCAGCGACAGCCTGATTACCGCAAGCCAGGCCGCTGACGAGGACTACATCATCTACACCTACACCTGCGGCGTCATCACCACCCTTCCGGAGGGCGCGGAGGTTCTGATCCAGGCCGCCGAGGAGGACTCCTTCATCGCCGGCTGCTGCCTGAACGACGAGGGTCTGACCCTGGACGGCTTTGTGGAGGCGTTCACCATTCAGCGGGACGGCATGGACATCACGGTTTTCGCCAACTCCATCGTGAACCGCGCCCATCAGCAGGATGACTACACCTTCGTCACCAACGCCATCTACAGCAAGTGCCTGACCGGGGACGTGCTGACTATGGACGACCTGACCGCCTGAGCTTAATAGCGACACCCACAGACAATTTCACAGAGACACCATAAAAAGGCCGGGCGCGCTCTCGGAGCCGCCCGGCTTTTGCAAAAAAATCCCCACAGAAAGGCAGCAATTCCATGCGTTTTTGGAAAATGAACGGTTTGGGAAATGATTTTATCATCCTGAACAATATAGAGGAGCGCCTCCCGGCGGAGCGCCTGCCGGAGCTTGCCCGCAGGCTGTGCCATCGGCGGTTTTCCATCGGCGCGGACGGCCTGATGGTGGTGGAGGCCGCCGAACAGGGCGGCGATTTTAAAATGCTGTTTTTCAACTCCGACGGCACCGTGGGCGAGATGTGCGGCAACGGCGCACGGTGCATCTGTCGGTACGGCTGCGAGACCGACCTTGCCGGAGAGCGGCAGACCGTGGAGACCACGGCGGGCCTTGTCACCGGCCAGCGCCTCAGCCGCCGTACCTACAGGATTCGGCTGAACGACCCCGCCGTTATTGAACTAGATCGGTCAATCGAAGTAGATGGCCGGGCCTATGCCTGCTCCTATATCGAGCTGGGAAGCCCCGGTCTCCCCCACGCTGTCGTCAGCCTCCCAAGCCTGGAAGATGAGGACGAGGAGGTCCTGCGGGCGCTGGGCCGGAAAATCCGCTGGCACAGGGATTTTCCCAAAGGGGCCAACGTAAGCTTTTACAAGTGTCTCACCCCCGGCCACGTCCTGGCGAAAACCTTTGAGCGGGGGGTGGAGGACTTCACCCTGGCCTGCGGCACCGGCGCGGGCTCCGTCGCCACAGCCCTGACCCTTTTGGGCCGGTGCAGCGGTGAAAATATCCGGGTCTCAATGCCCGGGGGCGACCTGTTTGTGGACGTTCTGACCCAGGGCGGCACGGTGGAGAGCCTGTACCTCACCGGCCTGACTAATATCGCCGCCAAGGGCGAGATCACGGACGAGGAGCTTTAAATTTGCAATAAAATCAGCACCATATGCCCTTGTACAGCAAATCGTGCTGCCTATATAATAGAAAATATTTTTACAGGAGAGTGTATAACCATGACAAAGAACCCCATTTTCAAGGGCGCAGCTACCGCCCTGATTACACCTCTGAACGAAAGCGGTATCGACTTTCCTGCCTTTGGCCGTCTGATCGACTGGCAGATCGACCAGGGCATCAACGCCCTGGTTATCGTGGGAACCACCGGGGAGGGCGCCACCCTGAACCACCAGGAGCATTGCGCCGCCATTCAATACGCCGTGGAGCGGGCCGCCGGGCGGGTGCCTATTATCGCCGGTACCGGCTCCAACGACACCGCCTACTCCATCGAGCTGACCCGCTTCGCCTGCGGGGTGGGCGCGGACGCCATGCTGGTGGTGACTCCCTATTATAACAAGGCCACCCAGAAGGGGCTGATTGCCTCCTTCTCCGCCATTGCGGACGCCTCCACCAAGCCCCTCATTCTCTATAACGTCCCCTCCCGCACCGGCGTGAACATCGAGCCGTCCACCTACGCGGCCCTGGCCGACCACCCCAATATTGCCGCCATCAAAGAGGCCAACAGCAACATATCCAAGATTGTGGAGACCGCCTCCCTTGTGGGGGATAAGCTGGACATCTATTCCGGCAACGACGACCAGATCGTTCCCATCCTGGCCATGGGCGGCTCAGGCATCATCTCCGTTCTCTCGAACATTATGCCCGCCCAGACGGTAGAGATCTGCACCCGCTTCTGGGCCGGGGATGTGGCGGGCAGCGCCCGGCTCCAGTGTGAGCTGCTGCCCATGATAAACGCCCTGTTCTGCGAGGTGAACCCCATCCCCGTGAAGGCGGCCATGGCCGCGTTGGGCTTCTGTGAAAACTACGTCCGTCTGCCCCTGACGCCCATGGAGAGCGGCCACGAGGCCGCCATGCTGGAGCTGATGCGGGGCCACGGCCTGATAAGCTGAGGCGCGGCTATGAATATCATTGTCCACGGCTGCACAGGCCGCATGGGAACTATTCTGACCGATCTTATCCAGGCTCCCGAAAGTGGTCACACTCTGGCCGCCGGCATCGCCCCCGGTGTTTCTCCCACTAATGGCCGATACCCCTCCCTGGAGGCCTATCAGGACGGGGCGGACTGCGTCATAGATTTCTCCTCCCACAGCGCTACGGCGGCGCTGACCGCCTGGTGCGTCTGGCAGGAGGTTCCGCTGGTCATCGCCACCACCGGCCAGACAGAGGAGGAAAAGGCTCTGATATACGCCGCCGGAAAGCAGATACCCCTGTTTTTCGCCGCCAATATGTCCATTGGTGTGGCCGTGCTTTCAAGCCTTGCGCGGCAGGCCGCCGCCATGTTCCCGGAGGCGGACATAGAGATCATCGAACGGCACCACAACAAGAAGCAGGACGTTCCCAGCGGCACGGCGCTGCTGCTGGCCTCCTCCCTGCGTCAGGCCAGGCCGGAGGCGGAGCTTGTCATAGGCCGCCACGAAAACGGCAAGCGGGCCAAAAACGAAATTGGCATCCACTCCCTGCGCTACGGCAACGAGGTGGGTACCCATGAAATCATTATTTCCGACGGCAGCGAGACCATCACCCTAAAGCACGAGGCGGAAAACCGCTCCCTGTTCGCCCGGGGGGCGTTGGCTGCTGCGGCCTTCCTCCAGGGGAAGGAGCCGGGGCTGTACACCATGGCCGACCTGGTGGCCGCCGGATAAGGAGAGAGTAAAGCATGACCGCACAGGAAATCATTCAGCACATAGCCCAGGCAGAGAAGAAAACGCCGGTAAAGCTATACATCAGGGAAACCGCCCCTATCGACTACGGCAGCGCCCAGGTCTTTGGGGCAGGGGACAAAATTGTGTTCGGCGACTGGCGGGAGCTGGGGCCGGTTATCCAGGCCAATCAGGATAAAATCGCTGACATCGTCGTGGAAAACGACTGCCGCAACAGCGCCATCCCTCTGCTGGACATGAAGAACATCCCCGCCCGCATTGAGCCGGGGGCTATCATCCGGGAGCAGGTGGACATCGGCCCCAACGCCGTGATTATGATGGGTGCAGTGATAAACATCGGCGCGGTCGTCGGCGAGGGAACCATGATTGACATGGGAGCCATTCTGGGCGGACGGGCCACCGTTGGAAAAAACTGCCACATCGGCGCGGGCGCCGTGCTGGCCGGGGTCATAGAGCCTGCCTCCGCCACCCCTGTCATCATTGAGGACAACGTGCTTGTCGGAGCCAACGCCGTCATTATCGAAGGCGTCCATGTGGGGGCAAACTCCGTGGTAGCCGCCGGGGCCGTGGTCATTGAGGACGTGCCGGACGGCATGGTGGTCGCCGGGTGTCCCGCCCGAATCATCAAAACAAAGGACGCAGGAACGACCCAAAAAACCGCTTTAGAAGCCGCGCTTAGGACATTATAAACACACAAAGGACGCTATCACGATATGAAATCAACACGACCTGATTTTATTTCCATGGCGGAATCGCTCGCCCCGTGGCTGACAGAGCTGCGGGGCTGTTTCCACCGCCGCCCGGAGCTTGGCAACCAGGAATATGCCACCGCCCATATTATAGAATCCGCACTTTCCAAGCTAAACATCAGCCACGAAAGACTTTTGGACACTGCTGTGGTCGGGCTATTATCCGGCGGAGAGACGGGAAGAACAGCGGCCTTTCGCGCGGATATGGACGCTCTGCCCATCCAGGAGCAGACAGACGCCCCCTTCGCCTCGGTGGTTCCCGGCTGTATGCACGCCTGCGGCCATGACTTCCACATGACCGCCGCCCTGGGTGCGGCGG
>JAJQHT010000213.1 GCA_021199595.1 Oscillospiraceae bacterium | reverse complement strand
ACTGCTTTGCCGTATTCATACTCATAGGACCCATCCGCATAACGGATAATACCATCCTCGTCCGCAATAATCGATTCTATTGTAACCGGGGTATATGTATTCAGTGAGCCATCGGCATAGGCTTCTGCCTGATTCCCATCCTCATCTGTTCCAACAGCCGCGCCGGTATAAAGATAAATTGCCGTCTCTGCGATGTCTGCCGCCGCAGTAAAACCGTTGAAGTCATAATCAAGATAAATGCCGTAAGTCTCTGTAGCCTCATTGTCTACAGTCGCGTTTCCATCCAGCCCAAGCTGAACCGTCGTCGTGTCAGCCCCGGCCGTGCAGTTTGTATAGTACACTGCATTCACCTTGCCGTCTTCATTCCGGGAAACAGCCGCCAGGGAATAATCTGCCGCAAATCCCGCTGCCGCCAGGGCAGAGGTCGTATAAAGCGCATTAACAGGGCCGTCCAGCACCGTCAGAGTTCCGTCGTCAGATATGCCATAGTAAGCGCAGTCTGCGGTAGTCTCGGCGTAATAGCCATCCACATACAGACCATAGCCCTGGTCAAATGTGTAATAGGCGGATACACCATCTTCCGTACCGTAGTTAAACACGCTTTGGAAAACCTCGGCCACCGCCTGCTCCGTTTCCGCATCAGGAATATACAGCACATTATCATTCGGCCCGATTGCGTCATAGAGCGCCACTGTTCCGCTTGCAGCATCGAAGGAATCATATTCAATGACGCCGACCAGCGTGACAGCCTTCTTGCCGTTCAGCCCGCTGTCCTCTGCCAGCGCCAGAAGGCTGGCATAGTTTGTCACCTCTATGTCCTCATACAGTTCGCCATCTACATAGATGTCCACGGCCGCCGTATCGCCAGTAATCTCTGCTTCCGGGATAAAGGCCAACGCTGTACCGTTTGGGGCGGAGTAGCTGGACGAAACGATGGCCCCGCCGCTCCAGGTTTGTATTTCTTTCTGTTCGGTCTCCGCTGCCACAGCGCCGCCCCCCAGGGTCAGCACCATGCTCAGCAGCACCAAAACCGCGAATGTGGTTCGCCAAAACTTCTTCATTATTTGTTCCTCCTGTATAATTTATTTATGGCTAATATTTTTCTGAAGCAATGAGCTTTCTGACCGATAATCCCCCCTCTTGAAAGCAATAGATAATGTAATGCACTTTGCGGCCTCTGAGTATTGTGATGAGAATAACTTGATAACATAATTGTATCCTTTTCTCCTCCAAAAGGGAAATATTGATTTTCGACCCCAGTTATTCCAAATTGGAAAAAAAGACAGATTCAAAAAGTAATTTCACATTTGCTTCTGCTCACCTTATAATAACCTTATTGAAGGCTTTCAAAATACCATTCACGGGAAAGGAGCAGAGAGTAATGGACAATAGGCTGCTGCTGAAAAATGCTATGCTGTGCGACAGTCAGCTTTGGAATGCGCCAATGGACGTTCTGGTAGAAAACGGTCATATCGCGGCCATCGGCCAAAACCTGCCCGGTCCGGGGCTGGAGCTGACCAGCTATACTCTGCTGCCAGGGTTTATTGATGCTCACGTCCATCTTGTGACCGGCAATATCGAATACAATGATATATCTCTGCAAAATTGGGCCAGGGCCGGCGTAACCTTTGTGCGCGATCTTGGTCTGGGAAACGACAGGCCGCTGGAGGATTTCATCGCGTGGCGGGATACGCCAAGAGATGCCGGCTGCTGCGGATTTGTGTCCTCAGGCCGTTTCATTGCCCGAAAAAACGGACTCGGACATATTATGCCCGATGGGGCGGAATGCGGCCTTGGCTGCCAGGGCGAGGAGCAGGTCGCCGCTGCCGTAAATTATCTCGCAAAAAACGGTTTTCATGGTGTCAAAACGCAGGTCGATCCCAAGCGCCTCAGCTTGAACAAAGAAGAAATTGCCGCCATGGTAAAAGCAGCCAGCGCAAATGGTATGTGGGCCTGCGCTCACGTGCTGGACGGATCGTTTGTGCCCATGCTGCTGGATGCAGGTATACGGGAGCTGGCGCATATGCCGCTGACACCGTTGCCCGATGAGACGCTGAAGCGGATGGTAGACGACGATGTCACCGTGACCGCCACACTTTACGTTAATTCTGTAGAACCGCCGCCACTTCCGCCGGAGGCTATTCCACCTGCAATGCGAGAAAAAATGAAGCATATACCGCCGCCTGACCCGGCGGACAGGGAGGCCAAGACCGCCATAGCCGTGGATAACGTCCGCCGTTTTCACGCCATGGGCGGACAGATTGCCATGGGCACGGACACCATGCGCATGGAGACAAGCCCTGCGCCTGTCGGTATGCCTGTTGGAGAGCTGCGGCTCCTCCATGAAGCAGGACTATCTTTACAAGAGGTAGTCAAAGCGGCCACGGAAACCGCCGCCCGCGTCTGCCATGTTTTTGGTCAGATGGGCTCCTTTACCGTCGGGAAAATGGCCAATATCATCGGAATCAAAGAGCCGCTGGATGGGAGCTTCAGCGCACTTGAAAACGTGTGCTTGGTGATGAACAAAGGGGAGATTATCCGTCATGAATGAGTTTGAAATCTTTTATCCCGGTGTTTACAATGACACAGACAAAAAAATATTGGATGACTTCCGCCGTTCCCTGGAGGACGGCTCCTGGCTTGCCACCGGCCCCATGCCCATGAACGGCGTGGAGACCGCCGACCGGGAGGCCATGCGGAAATGGGGTCGGATTTGGAACCCTTATAATCCGCTCTACTGGGACGAGGACTACGCAAAAACGACCAAATGGGGGGACATCATCGCCTCTCCCGGTATGTTCGAGCCGGACGTTTGGTTTCCCATGATGCCGCGCACTCTTGGCATCTGGGGAATGGATCGAGGCAAGGTGCGTATTCCGGGAAACGCCATGGATCACGAGATGTATTATTACAAGCCAATATATCCGGGCGATGTACTTTCTACAAAAAACGTACATTTGGACTTCGAGGATGTGACCGATCCAGCCGGCAGCGACGTGCGCGCCTTTCGCGTCTGCGGCGAGGGGGACTTCGTAAATCAGCGGGGTGAGGTCGCAGGACGAGGCGTTTTCCGCACCGTGGAAATGTTCAAGCGTTACACGGACCCATCCAGGAATATTCCCATGCTCCGCGCCCAGCGTCATATGTCGGACTATCATCCCTGCCATATTTATACGGATGAGGACTGGGAGCTGATAAAGGACATGTGGCGAAATGAATATGTCCGAGGAAAGGAGACGCTGTACTGGGAGGATGTCAGCATTGGTGATGAACCGACCCCCACAGCGGACGGCCCCTATACCGCCATCACCATGTTTTATGAGCATGGCGATATGATATTTGAACAGCCCCGCATACGGGACGCCGTCATGACGGATCGGGCGCAGCGATGCGAAAAGGATGAGACCGGGTGCCTGTACCACGACTGGGCCCAGCATTTCTGCGACAGGAACCATCCGGGCAGCCGCCCTGTTTTTGTGAATACCACAGCGCGCAACCACGCTATCCGTATGCTGACAAACTGGTGCGGAGACAACGGCTTTGTGACAAAAATCGGCTGGCGGCTCATTTCAGAGCGCGCCCCGGAGGATGCCTGCGATATGTTCCCGGCGACCTATGACCGGCCCAGCGTACTGCTAAAGGTTCCCTATATGAAAAACCGTTATTTGAACGCTCATGGCATGGTGAACGACCTGGTGATTTCCCGGGGATATGTTTATGACAAATACATAAAAGATGGCAAGCACTACGTCGATTTGGCGTGCTGGTGCGAAAATCTCGACGGGAACATCATTCAGGAATGTCCGGCAACCGTAATGCTATCTTCAAAGGAGGAATGAAAAATGGCAACGATTGAAGAATTGGAAACCCAAATCGCTGAAATGAAGCGGGAACTGGCCAGACAGCAAAAATTTGCAGATATGCAGGCTATCTCCCAGCTTATGGGCCGATATATATTCTATATGGAAAACGGCCTTGTAGCTGAGGTATGGGACGAGCTGTTTTCCCATGAAGACCCGGATGTGCGGGTGGAAATCATGGACTCTGGCGCTTACAAGGGCCAGGAGCACGTCAAACGGGTGTGGTATACCATGGGCGGCCGTATGGACAAGAGCGGCCGCATGATTACCGAGGAAGAAGAGCATGAAATGTCAAACACATGGTCGGATGACCCGCAGCTCCTGCTGACCATCATGCTCACCACACCGCTGATCGAGGTTTCTCCCGACGGCCTCCATGCCTCCGGCCAATGGCATCTTTTTGGCCCCCACACCAACTATGTCTTTGACCCGGATACGCTGGAAAAAAAGCACACGGCGTTCTGGATGGTTGGCAAATACGCCAACGAGTTTGTCAAAGAGCATGGAGAGTGGAAGTTCAAAAGCCTTCGTCCCATCGGCTGGCTGCGAACCCCCTATGACAAGGGCTGGCTGCGGTGCCCCGACTGCCGCAAAACCCCGCCTCCTTACTGGCCGCCCGATGAAGCCCCACGTTCTAATGCCTGGAGTCCTGAGGAGGCATGGCGGCCTGATAAATGGTACCCCCTGCCGCCTGAACACATTGCATATCCAGAGGAATAACCTTCAAAAAGAGGGATTTATCAAAACAGTTGTTTTTGATAAATCCCTCTTTGCTATAAACCAAGGCTTTTGATGCAATTCCTTGATGCACTTATTCTCTCACGACATAGGCGGGGTATTTTTTCTGAAGATACAGCATCCCCACGGCCAAAGCGACACACACGACTGCCCCCAGGAGCCAGGCAAGCTCTCCCGGCTGGAAGGACCGACACACAAGCACAAGCTGCGCCGTAGCGCTTTCGCCCATCATAAACGTCAGAAACCACAGAGGCACCTTCATCCGCAGACCAGACGCATAATACGTCCGATAGGTCATTTTCTCACCGGCTGAAAGAAGCCAGCCCACGCTGATGAGAAAGTAAAGCATGGGGATTAGGCTCAGATACCAGCACATACCGACCCACGGCGTCTCCCGTCCCTCTGCCGGAACCAACGCCAAGGTTATCCAAAGCGCACACAAGAAAAGTGCGGCGCCAGTATAGGTAATCTTTAAACGTCTCAATCGTTTTGCGGGCAGGCGGAAGCTGTAATACTCCCGCTTATACAC
>JAJQHT010000229.1 GCA_021199595.1 Oscillospiraceae bacterium | reverse complement strand
AATCTGATGGAGCCTTTCGCCGCGCGGCTGGCAGCTCTGGACTGCGCCGCCATGTATGGGAACGACTTCTTCCTCACCTGGGACAAGACGGACGACGAGCTTGCCGCTCTGTTTACCGTAGCGGACGCCCTGCGCTGCCTGCGGGAAAACAACATCTCCTCCCGAATTTTTGACTCCGGCCTGGCCATCAGCCTGTTTCGGGATAACTCCACCCGCACCCGCTTTTCCTTTGCCTCCGCGTGCAATCTGCTGGGCCTGGAGGTGCAGGATTTGGACGAAGGAAAAAGCCAGATCGCCCACGGCGAAACCGTGCGGGAGACCGCCAACATGATCTCCTTCATGGCAGACGTTATCGGCATACGGGATGATATGTACATCGGCAAGGGCCATGCCTACCAGAAGGCCGTGTCCGACGCCGTGCGCCAGGGTTATGAGGCCGGTATACTGGAGCAGGTTCCCACCCTTGTAAATCTTCAATGCGACATCGACCACCCCACCCAATGCTGCGCAGACCTGCTGCACATGATACACACCTTCGGCGGAGTGGAAAATCTCAAAGGCAAGAAGGTCGCTATGACCTGGGCCTATTCTCCCAGCTACGGCAAGCCTCTCTCTGTCCCCCAGGGAGTCATCGGCCTGTTCACGCGTTTCGGCATGGATGTCGTCCTGGCCCACCCGGAGGGGTACGACGTGTTCCCCCAGGTGGAGGAGCTTGCCGCAAAGCAGGCCGCCGCCTCAGGGGGCAACTTCACCAGGGTGGACACCATGGACGAGGCGTTCCGGGACGCGGATGTGGTCTATCCCAAGAGCTGGGCGCCCTTTGCCGCTATGGAGCAGCGCACAGAGCTTTACGCCCAGGGAGACACGGCGGGCATCGCCGCCCTGGAAAAGCAGCTTCTGGCGCAGAACGCCCAGCACACGGACTGGGAGTGCGACGAACGGCGCATGGCTCTAACGCGGAACGGAAAGGCCTTGTACCTCCACTGCCTTCCGGCGGACATCACCGGCGTCTCCTGCGAACAGGGCGAGGTAGCCGCTTCTGTCTTCGACCGCTACCGCACCCCGCTGTACCGCCAGGCAAGCTTTAAACCCTACATCATCGCCGCTATGATTTTCCTTGCCAAAATAAAATCTCCTGCCGAAGCCCTCCAAACCCTAGAGCAGCGTGGCATGGCAAGGAAAATCCTGTGACCTTCTTCGTCTCCTGCTCTTTTATGGCATAAAATGCCCCTCTATGCTTGGCAGTGTCTTTTCTTGTTTCACTGCCAAGCTCAGAGGGAGCATTTTTCTTGCTTTCCTGTCGTTTTTGTGGTACCATAGGGCCGATGATACGGGGCACCGTACCCTGTTTGCTTCGTGGTATGCCGTCGGGGGTGTGTTCCCCGGCGGCTTTTTTACCGGATGATGTACTTGATACAATCAAGCGATTTGTTCCGGCGTTATGCCGTTATCGTGAAGTCGGTGGTGCGCAAATTCTACTTTGTGCGCTTTTTTTGTCTATTTTTTAGTTTCTCATTCACTAGCCCAGCGCAAAAATGTTTTATGATGAACACCAAGGATACCTGCGGCAGTTCTGGCAGAGATCCTTCGCTGCCGCCAGGCAAGCTTTAATTCCTCAAATTCTTCTGGCCGTTCCTTTGGGGTGCGGCCAAATTTCACGCCCTTTGTCCGGGCGGCAGCAATGCCCTCCCGCTGCCGCTGGCGCGTGAACTCCCGCTCTGTCTGGGCCACATAGCTCAGAATTTGGAGCACAAGGTCGGATATAAAGACGCCGGTGAGGTCTTTCCCCTTTGCCCGCGTGTCCAACAGGGGCATATCCAGGACGACGATGGCCGTTTGCCGCTCCTTGGTGATAATGCGCCACTGGTCAATGATTTCCTCATAATCCCGGCCCAGGCGGTCGATGCTTTTCAGCACAAGGACGTCGCCGGGCTGAATTTTTTCCATCAGTGCGATATACGCCGGGCGGTTGAAATCCTTCCCGGACATTTTGTCGAGATAGATATTCCCATCGACCACCCCGAAGTCGTGCATGGCAATCATCTGCCTGTCCTCATTCTGCTCCTTCGTGCTGACACGCACATAGCCATATATGTTTTGCATACTGCGTCCCTCCTATTTCAATATAGTGTGTTATACACATATTTTAATAGAAGACCGCCCCTCCCGCCCGATTAAAGATGCCCGGCACAGGAACAAAAAACACCCGGCAGACTGGCGGCTTAAACCGTCCCTGTCGGGTGTTTTTTTGATTCAAATGGGTTAAATTTGGGTTATTTTCCGCTTTTTACGGAGCGGAAAACGCTGATTTTCCTTGATATGTCAATGTTTTTTCAATCGATGGGCTTCATTGTCGGGAACAAAATCACGTCCCGCACAGCGTCTACTCCGGCTAGGAGCATGACGGCGCGGTCTATGCCGAGGCCCATGCCGCCGGTGGGGGTCATGCCGTATTCCAGGGCTTCGCAGAAGTCTACGTCCATATCGCTGGCTTCCTCGTCGCCGCGGGCTTTCAGCTCCATCTGCTCCTGGAAGCGCAGGCGCTGATCCAGGGGATCGTTCAGCTCAGAAAAGGCGTTGCCCATTTCGCTGGCGCCGATGAACACCTCAAAGCGCTCCGTCATGCGGCTGTCCACAGGGCTGCGCTTAGCCAGCGGGGACACCTCCACCGGGTACATGGTGATAAAGGTCGGCTGAATCAGGTTCGCCTCTACGTTCAGGGCGACGCTCTCATACAAGGCATGGCCCCAGGTCTGGGCCGCCGGTTCCATGTCCACACCGGCGGCCACAGCGGCGGCCACAGCCTCCTCATCACTGGACAGGGCGTCGAAGTCCACGCCCACATATTCACGCACGGCCTCGACCATGGTCAGACGCCGCCAGCCAGGGGCCATATTGATGGTATTGCCGCCCCATTCCAGCTCGTAGGTACCACGCAGCTCCATGGCAGCAGAGGACAATATTCCCTCCGCATACTCCATCATGGTCTCATAATTTGCATAGCTCTCATACAGCTCAACAGTGGTGAACTCCGGATTATGTTTGGTGTCCATGCCCTCGTTGCGGAAGATGCGGCCTATCTCATAGACCCGCTCCATGCCGCCCACAATGAGCCGCTTCAAATTCAGCTCCGTGGCGATTCGCATATACATATCAATGTCCAGGGTGTTATGATGCGTGATGAACGGCCGGGCCGTGGCGCCGCCCTGGATAGTGCCAAGCACAGGGGTCTCCACCTCCAGATAGCCCCGGTCGTCCAGATACCGGCGGACATGGCGGATAAATTTTGTGCGCAGCTCAAAGACCCGGCGGCTCTCCGGGTTCATAATAAGGTCAACATACCGGCGGCGGTAACGCTGGTCGGTATCGGTCAGGCCGTGAAACTTCTCCGGCAGGGGGCGAAGGCTCTTGGACAAAAGCTGGATGCTCTGCACATGGACAGAAATGGTCTCTGTACGGGTCTTGAAAACAAAGCCCTCCGCGCCGATAATATCTCCAACGTCCCAGGTTTTCAGCTCCGCAAGTCCCTCCGCGCCAAGCTCGTTAATGCTGACATACAGCTGCAAGCGGCCACGGTCGTCCTGAATATCCATGAACCCAGCCTTGCCCTGCACACGCTTTGCCATAACGCGGCCAGCCACACAGACGGTCTGATTCTCCAGACTGTCATAATTATCCTTCACCTGGGTGGAATAGTGGGTTCGGGAAAACTTTGTTATCTGATAGGGGTCGCGTCCGGCGTCCTGGAGCTTGAACAGCTTCTCCCGGCGCACCCGCATTTCATCGGAAAGGCCCTCCGGCTCGTCCCGGTAGCCCGGTGCATATTGAAACATATGCTTCACCTCAAAATCAACAGAATATGTAATATGTATTCGTCGGGGCGGCTCATAGAGGCCGTTCCCGGCATGAAAATCAAATTAATAGGATACGTTCAAAATCTCAAATTGCAGCTCCCCGGCAGGGGCCTCAATCATGACGGTCTCCCCAATCTTGTGGCCGATAAGGCCCCGGCCAAAGGGGGAATCATCAGAGATGCGCCCGGTCATGGGGTTTGCCTCCTGGCTGCCGACGATTTGGTATTCCGCCTCCTCGCCCATCTCCACATCCAGAACCAGCACCTTACTGCCGATACCGATGACACCGGCGCGGGAGGTCTTTTCCACAATCTCTGCGTTTTCCAGCAGGTTTTTATACTCCGCGATTTTGGAATACAGCTTGCCCTGCTCCGTTTTGGCCTCGTCATACTCGCTGTTCTCGGACAGGTCGCCGTAGCTGCGAGCCTCTTTGATAAGTTCAGAGACCTCTTTTTCCCGGACGGTCTGAAGATAATCCAGTTCACGCTGAATCTCCTCGTACCGTTCCCGGCTCATCTTGTATTTTGCCTCAGCCATGCCTATGCCTCCATTATTTTCAGTTGTAGATATTATAGGTTTCTAAAATCGCCCTGTCAAGCGCTAAGCGCGTCGATTGCCGCCTGCACCTGGGGGTCGTCCTCCGGCTCCAGCCAGCCGGTCTGGTAGAGGAGCAGCTCCTCCTCCGTCAAATCTATCTCCACATCCGGGATCAAACCACCCGCCTCATACAAATCGATTCGGCTGGGAGTCAAATAGGTATATTTTGAGATATGCACCGCGCTGCCGTCCGCCAGGGCGATTGTCACCTGACTGCGGCCCTTGCCGGTGGTCGCCTCTCCAACAATAGTAGCCCAGTCATAATCCCGCAGGGCGGCGGCAAAAAACTCCGCGGCGCTGTAGCTGTCCGCATTGACGATAACTGCCATGGGAAGCTCGACACAGTCCGCGTCCGAGGTCTCCACGTTCTCCCTGCCGTTTTTGTCGGCGCGGATGAACAAATCCCCCTCCGGGAGCAGATAATCCAGCAGCTCTACCATTTCCGAAACCTGGCCGCCGGGATTTGAGCGCACGTCGAAGATAAGGCTTTCCGCCCCCTGGGCAATCAGCTCCTCCACGGCCTCGATAGCCTGGGAGCCTGCCCCCTCCCGAAAGTTCGAGATGATAATGTAGCCCACGTTCCCGTCCAGCAACTCTGCTGTGACCGGGCTTGTATATATGACCTCACAGGAGACGGAGACGTCATAAATTGAGCCGTCCTCCCCGTCCTGAATGGTCAGAACCGCATAGT
>JAJQHT010000233.1 GCA_021199595.1 Oscillospiraceae bacterium | reverse complement strand
TTTCCATGGCCTGGGCCACCAGCCTCTCCAGGGTCTCCTCGGTCATAAAGCCCAGGTCGGCCTCCGCCCGATGCTCCATCACATCCTCATAAAAGCAATACCGGCACCGCATATTGCACCGGCCAGAGGCGGGCTTGATTAAAAGTGATACCGTGTCCACAGTCGTTCCTCCCTGGGTATGGTTATGAATGCTTGGCCCCTTCTCTCAGGGGCGCTCGTAATAAAGCCGGGTGGTGGGCGCCCTGTCCATATGCTCCACCGCCAAATCCCTCACAACGCTGGCAAAGCGCTCCGCCATCGGGTTTGCCGTGTCTGCACGCCAGGCCAGGATAACATTTGTGTTCTCAAAAAGATCTTGCAGGGAGGATTTCATGGGAATCACCCGGATTTCCGCCCAGGCGGGAACCGCAATCTCCTGGTCCACCAGCGCCACGCCGTAGCCCTCATGGACATACAGCAGCCGCGCCGCGTTGCTGTTGGCATAGCGCACAATGCGGGGAAACAGCCCCTCCCAGCCGCACATCTCCACCAGAGACTGGGCGTGAATGGGGCATTCGTCCAAATCCAAAATGACAAATTGCTGCTCCGTACATTCCTTCATGGTGACGTAATCCCGCGCCGCCAAGGGGCTGTGGGAATTGACCGCTACCGCCGGGGTAACGCGGTACGCCTCGATATAATCCACCATGGACATATTCTCCAGCTCAAATTTTTTCGTGAACACCATGTCAATCTGCTTTTGCGCCACCCGATTGCGAAGCTCCCGGAACCCGCAGCACAGGATTTCAACCAGGACGTCGGGGTTTTTCTCCTGGAACTGGTGCAGGGCCGGGGTGATAAATCTGCCCGGATCCAGCAGATCCAGTATTCCGATGGAAAGATGCCCCTCGCTGTTCTGCGCCAGCCTCTGGGCGTGGCTCGTAGCCACAGAAAGACTCATCTCTATCTTTGTACATTCCGCCCGCATCAGCACACCGGCAGCCGTCAGCGTGACAGAGCGGTTCCCCCGGTTAAACAGCGTCACGCCCAATTCCCGCTCCAGCGCCGCAATTTGCTTGCTGAGGCTGGACCGGGTGATGAACAAATGACGCGCCGCCTCGGTAAAACTCAAATACTTCGCCGCCTCCAAAAAGCAGTGGATCTGCTGTGTTGTCACGGCATATCCCTCCCCTGTTCCCTGACCGCCGAATCCACGGCGTTTTCTGTATTGTATCACAGGAGCCGTCCGCTTTACAATGTATTGTTCTTTCTAAATTTCATGGATTCCAATTTGGAATTTATGAAATTCACAAAATCCGTTAATTCTAAATTTCTTTGGGTTTTTCCTGGCCCATCCCCTTCTTTTTCGCCAAAAATTCTGAAAATCCCGGCCTTATTTTTGGTACACAAACCTTTTCCATTCCAAATCAGAAATTGTTCTAATCCTTGAAATCATTGACGCAGGCAGGCCTTTTTGGTATGATAAACATATCTCAGACGCTCGGTCAAACACGAACCGGGAAGGGGGGAAATACCGCCGCTGGCAGCACGGAGCGTCCATTACAAGACTATTAAATTGTACAAGGAGAGACATACAAATGGCTCAAAAGACAAAAAAAGAGGGTCTGCCGCTGATCCACTGCATTATAACAGTCGCACTGATGATCGTCATCGGAATGCTCCCCGGCGTGGGGCCTGTCACCAGCTACGGCATGAAGGTGCTGGGCGTTCTGGTGGGCGTCGTATACGGTATGTCCACAGTGGATGTATTCTTCCCGTCCCTGTGCGCCATCATTAAGCTGGGCCTTGCCTCGGGCAGCTTCAGCGATTCCGTTGTCAGTATGTTCGGCTCCACCACCGTGTGGGGCATGATCATGGTGTTTATCATTCTTTACGCCATGCAGGCCGAACACGTCACAGACTTTTTCGCCAACTGGATTATCAGCCGCAAGGTGCTTCGTGGCCGCCCCTGGCTGTTCTCCTTCGCCGTGCTGCTGGGGGATTCCCTGCTGTCCATCATCTCCCCGGAGGCCGCCATGCTGCTGTTTTGGGAGATTATTTTCGCCGTGTGCGACACCGTGAAGATTGACCGCAAGAGTCCCTGGAGCGTTGCCATGATATTCGGCACCTGCTTTGCCTCTGGCATCGGCATTATCTATCTGCCCTTCATGCGAAACGGCCTGGTCGTCAATAACCAGTTCACCGCCATGACCGGCGGCATGGTCATCGACCCGCTGAAATATATCGTCGCCATGGTTCCTCTGGGCATCTGCGGCATTATCATCTTCATCCTGCTGTGCAAGTTCGTGTTCCGCATTGATGTGTCCAATCTCTCCGACATCGACGACAGCGTTGTAAATAAGGACGCCCTGGTGCTGAATATACGCCAGAAAATCGTTATCGGCATCGTGGTCGCCATGATCGTGGTGCTGCTGGTTCCCTCCGTTCTGCCCGCCTGTGCGCTGAAAACAATGCTCAACGACCTGAGCCTTCTGGGGATAGCCTCTATCGTGGTGTTGCTGTTCTGCCTGATTCGCGTGGACGGCAAGCCCATTATTCGGATTCAGGAGGCCGCCTCCAAGGGAGTAATTTGGCCTATGGTAATGATGGTCGCCCTGATTGCCCCCATGGGCTCCGCTCTGACCTCTGACGACGCCGGCATCGTCACCCTTATCAGCAACGTCCTTACGCCGCTGGTCAGCGGCAGGCCCGCGTGGGTCTTTGTGGCAATCATGGTTCTCGTCAGCGTTATCCTCACAAACCTAGCCCAGAACCTGATTATTATGAGCCTGATGATTCCCATTGTGGTCGCTATGGCTGACACAGTGAACATCAACATCTATGCCGTCGTCATTCTCCTGGCTATCGGCACCCACTATGCCGTGTGCCTGCCTTCCGCCTCTCCCTCTGCCGGCATGATGTTCTCAAACCCCAACTTCAAGCCCACCTTCGCCTACAGCAAGGGCCTTATCACGCTGCTGGTGTGCTGTGTGTTCCTGCTGACGATTGGTTATCTCTGGACGAATCTAATATTCTGATTGTATTTTGCGAAAAAAAGGACTGACAAAAATGGCAAAAAATCCAAATATAATCTTTTTTCTGACCGACGACCTGGGCTACGGCGACGTGTCCTGCATGAATCCCGATTCCAAGATTCACACCGGCCACATCGACCAACTGGCCCAGGAGGGGATGCGCTTTACGGACTGCCACGCCTCCTCCGCCGTCTGCTCACCCTCCCGCTACGCCCTGCTGACCGGGCGGTATAACTGGCGCTCTGAGCTGAAAAATCTTGTTCTGCCCGGCACCTCCCGCGCTCTGATTGAGCCGGGGCGGGAGACCATCGCCTCCATGCTGAAAAAGCAGGGCTACCGCACCGCCTGTGTGGGCAAGTGGCACCTGGGCATGGACTGGGAGACGGTGGACAACACCAAGCTGACCATCCATATGCCGCTGGTGGACAAGCGCCGCCCCGACCTGGGGCTGGACTACACCAAGCCCATCAAAAACGGTCCCAACGCAAAGGGCTTCGACTACTACTTCGGTATGGCAGCCTCCCTGGATCAGGCCCCCTACCTGTTCATTGAAAACGAGATGGCACAGGCCGTCCCAGATTGCACCATTGGCAGCGACGACTGCGACCACGCCTCCCCCGGCACAGAGTTTCTTTATGACAAGGGCCCTGCCTGGAGCGGCTTTGACCTGGAGCAGGCCGTCCCCACCTGCGACCAGAAGGTGCTGGATCTAATTGATGAGTACGCCGGAGGCGAGGAGCCGTTCTTCATCTACTACCCCACCCTTGCGGTGCATGGGCCGCTGCTCCCCATTGATGAATACAAGGGCCGCTCCGGCCTGGGGGCTTACGGCGATTTTGTTCTTCAGGTAGACGGCTTTATTGGCCGCCTGATTGACAAGCTGGAGGAAAAGGGCATTGCGGAAGACACCATTGTGGTGTTCACCAGCGACAACGGCTGCTCCTCCATCGTGGGCTTTGAGGAGCTTGCCAAGCACGGACACAATCCAAACTATATCTTCCGCGGCTCCAAATCGGACATCTGGGAGGGCGGCCACCGGGTTCCCATGATCATCCGCTGGCCCGGTCACATTCAGCCGGGGACGACCTGCGGGCAAACCATGTGCCTGGTGGACTTCTTTGCCACCTTCGCGGAGATTACCGGCTACCAGATCCCGGACAACGCGGCGGAGGATTCCGTGTCCAACCTGTCCCTGTGGAAGGGAAGCCAGGAACCCATCCGGGAGGCCACCGTTCACCACTCCTTCTTCGGCTCCTTCTCCATCCGCAAGGGCGACTGGAAGCTGGAGATGTGCAACGGCTCCGGCGGCGGCACCATGCCCAACTGGGCCCCGGAGGCGGCAGACCTCCCGCCTATTCAGCTCTATCGTCTGTCCGACGACATCGGAGAGCAGGAAAACCTTTGGCAGGAATACCCGGAGAAGGTAGAGGAGCTGAAGGCGCTACTGACACAATATATTGTTTCAGGCCGCTCTACCCCCGGCGCCCCGCAGGAGAACTTCCCCTGTGAAAACTGGCCGGGTCTGGAATGGCTGAACGCGGAATAAGCCTTAATGAATTATCGCCGGACAGCCAGTGGCTGTCCGGCACCTGCACGCGTATTATGTCAAAACAAATCAGAGAGGTTAAGGGAAAGGTAGAAGATAGATGTTCATATTGTTGTTTTTGATCTGTCTGGCCGCCTCCACGCTGGGAGCAATCGCCGGGTTCGGTGGGGGCGTTATCATCAAGCCGGTGCTGGACGCCATTGGCGTTCTTCCGGCGGCGACGGTCAGCTTTTTGTCTGGCTGCACGGTGCTGGCTATGTCCGTCTCCTCCCTGATACGCACCCGGAATAACGGGGTCAGGCTCCAGGTCAAAACCAGCACGCCCCTGGCCATTGGCGCGGTGCTGGGCGGTCTCGCGGGAAAATGGCTGTTTCAGCTTGTGCTGACCCTGTCGGGACAGGAGGAGATACTGGGCGGCATCCAGGCGGTGTGTCTGACACTTATCAACATCGGTGTTTTCATTTATGTCTGCACCAAGGATAAGCTTCCCTCCAAGCACGTGAAAAGTCCGCTGGCCGCAGTCATTATCGGACTGATGCTGGGTCTAATTTCTACCTTCCTGGGCATCGGCGGCGGGCCAATCAACATAGCGGTTCTGTTCTTCTTCTT
>JAJQHT010000085.1 GCA_021199595.1 Oscillospiraceae bacterium | reverse complement strand
CGGCCTCCCCCAACACCGGGGACGGCGCGAGCATCACCCTGTGGCTGGCCCTGGCTATGGCCTGCGCCTGCGGCCTGGCCGTGACGGTCGTCACGAAAAAGAAAAAGGGCTGAGCGATAAGCCCGAAACCCATTATAAGCAAAGAACAGCAGTCCCGGCATTGTCGGGGCTGCTGTTTTTTGACAGACTGCGGGGCGGTTCCCGAAGGAGCCGCCCCGGTTTTGTTTTCTCAGTACCCTGTATTGTGCAGAAGCTCATGGGCTTTGCCCTTCAGAAGGCCGTCATAGAGGCTATACATCAGGGGGTTGTCGTCCGGCTTTTTGATGATGGAGACGTTGTCGATGTTATAGAGGTTTATCATCCGCTCCTCCCGGACGCGGGAGTGGTCAATAGGGGGCTGGCCGCCGCCCATGATGCAGCCCCGGCGGCAGGCCATGACCTCTATCATGTGATAGGGGGACTGCCCGGCCTTGACCTGTTCCATCACGGCGCGGGCCTGGGCCAAGCCGTTCACCACGCAGATGTTGATGTCCTGGCCGTTATGCTGGACAGTCAGCTCCTTGACGCCCTTGTTGCCGCGAACGCCGCTGGCGGCGATGTTGTCCAGGGCAATCTTGTCATGCTCCGGTATCAGCCTGCGCAGCACCGCCTCCGTCACGCCGCCGGTGACGCCGAAGATGGTGCCGCCGCCGGAGCCGAGGCCAAAGGGAATGTCGCTGGCCTCCGGCACAAGATTTGCAAAGTCCAGACCCACCAGCTTTATCATGCGTATCAGCTCCGTGGTGGTGATGACGATGTCCGTGTCCTGCTCGCCTTTGGTGAAGCTGTTGGGGCGCTTGGCCTCCATCTTCTTCGCCGTGCAGGGCATGACGGACACCATTACCGTCCGCCGCCCGGCGGCCTTCTGAGGGTCGCGATAATATTCCTTCACGATAGCGGACATCATCCCCTGCGGGGAGCGACAGGTGGAAAGATTTGGCACGAGTGTCGGATACTGGTCGATCACATACTTCACCCACGCGGGGCAGCAGGAGGTCAGAAGCGGCAGCCGCAGGCCGCTTTCCACGCGGTTTATGAACTCCGCACTCTCCTCCATCACCGTCAGGTCGGCGCTGAAGGAGGTGTCATAGACCTCGTCAAAGCCCATCTGGTGCATGGCGCTGACAATGTACCCCATGGCGTTCGTCCCCTTGGGCAGGCCAAGGTAATCGCCAATCGCCACCCGCACCGCCGGGGCAATCTGCGCCACTACCCGGGTGTTCGGCTCGGAAAGCGCGTCCCACACCTCGTCTACGCTCGAATGGACACTGATGGCTCCGGTGGGGCAGTATACCCGGCATTGGCCGCAGTTGACGCACTGCGTCTCCGCGATGGGCCGGTTGAAGGCCGGCATGACCATTGCGTCTGTGCCGCGATAGGCAAAGCCCAGCACGCCGATGCCCTGTAGCTCCGTGCAGGCCCGGACACAGTCGCCGCAGAGAATGCACTTGTTGGGGTCACGCACGATGGAGGGGGAGCTGTTGTCAATGGGGCGAAGCTCCCGGGTGTTCTGGAAGCGCACGTTCCGCACGCCCAGCCGGTGCGCCAGCTCCTGAAGGTTGCACATACCGCTCTTTACACAGGTGGTGCAGTCCCGGTGATGCGCGGCCAGCAGCAGCTCCACAATCATCTTGCGGTATTTGCGGATGCGGCCTGTGTTCGTATAAATCACCATGCCGTCCCGCGGCTCCTCCGAGCAGGAGGCGAAGGTATGGCCCTTGTCGTCCTCCACCGTACACAGGCGGCAGGCGCCAAAGGTGGATACCTCCGAATGATAGCAGAGGGTGGGGATGTCGATGCCCGCGCTGCGAATGACGGACAGTACATTTTTTTCATCGGTGAAGGATACCCTTCTCCCGTCGATTGTCATTGTTCCCATGGCCTGCCTCCTTACGCCTCGATATAGATTGCGTTGAACGCGCAGTTTTCCCTGCACGCTCCGCATCGGATACACAGCGCCGGGTCGATGTGGTAGGACTGCTTCCGCACGCCGGTGATGGCCCCCACGGGGCAGTTTTTCGCGCACATCCCGCAGCCCTTGCAGAAGGCGGGATTGATGACGAAGGAGCGCATGGCCTGGCACACCTTGGCCCGGCAGCGCTTGTCTACGATGTGCTCCACATATTCATCCCGGAAGGTTTTGAGCGTGCTCAGAACCGGCAGGGGGGCGCTCTTTCCAAGGCCGCACAGGGCCATGCTCTTGACCATTTCCGCAAGCTCCTGGAGGGTGTCCAGATCCTCCAGCTTCCCCTCGCCCCGGACGATGCGCTCCAATATCTCCAGCATACGCTTCGTTCCCTCCCGGCAGGGAACGCATTTGCCGCAGGATTCCCGCTGGGTGAAGCTCATGAAGAACCGGGCCACCTCCACCATGCAGGTGTTGCCGTCCATGACCACCAGTCCGCCGGAGCCGACAATGGCCCCAAATTTCTTCACGGAGTCAAAGTCCAGCGGCACATCCAGATGCGCCTCTGTCAGACAGCCGCCGGAGGGGCCGCCTATCTGGACGGCCTTGAAGCTTGCGCCGTTTTTCATGCCGCCGCCGATGTCGAAGATGATCTCCCGCAGGGTCGTGCCCATGGGCACCTCGATGAGGCCGGTGTTCTCGATGGAGCCGGTCAGGGAGAAGGTCTTCGTCCCAGGCGAGCCGACGGTTCCCATACTGCGATACCATGCGGCCCCGTTCAGGATAATGTTGGGGACGTTTGCGAAGGTTTCCACGTTATTTAATACGGTGGGCTTTTCCCAAAGGCCCTTTTCCACTGTGCGTGGCGGCTTCACTCTGGGCATACCCCGGTTCCCCTCGATGGAGGCGGTCAGGGCGCTGCCCTCGCCGCAGACGAAGGCCCCGGCTCCCCGGTTGATGTGCAGGCGGAAGGAGAAAGCCGTGCCGAGGATATTTTCACCCAGCAGTCCACGCTCCTCCAGCTGGGCGATCGCGCGGCGCAGCCGGGCCACGGACATGGGATATTCCGCCCGGACGTATATGTACCCCTCGGCAGCGCCTACGGCGTAGGCCGCAATCAGCATCCCCTCGATGAGCTTATAGGGGTCGCCCTCCATGACGGAGCCGTCCATGAACGCGCCGGGGTCGCCCTCGTCTCCGTTGCAGACAATGTAGCGGGTCTTTTCCGGCTGGGCGGCCACCTGCTTCCACTTTCGTCCGGCGGGAAAGCCGCCGCCTCCCCGGCCCCGGAGGCCGGATTCGTCCACTGTTTGAATGACTGCCTCCGGCGTCAGCTCCAGCAAAGCCTTCCGAAAGGCCCGGAAGCCGCCAGCGGCCAGGTATTCCTCAAAGGACTCCGCGTCGTATTTTCCGCAGTTTTCCAACACCACGCGGGTCTGCTTGGCGATGAAGGGGATCTCCTCCGGCCGGATGAAGGTCTGGGCCTTTTGCCGGTAGAGGAGGGACTCTATCACCTCGTCTCCCAGCACGGAGCGGTCAAATATTTCCTCGCATCGATTCAGCGGCACCTTTACATATTGGACGGCGCTGTCCCCCTTCTGGATGCGCACCAGAGGGCCAAGCTCGCAGATGCCCCGGCAGCCGGTTTTTTTCACGCCGATATAGCGCTTCCCCTCCGCCTGCTCATGGGGCGCGAAGATGACGGTTACGCCAGGGGCATCCCGGGACAGCTCCAGAAATTTTTCATATATCTTCTGGGAGCCGGTGGCGATGCAGCCCGTTCCGGCGCAGACCAGTATACGGCAGTCGTAGGCCGCCAGCTCCTCCGCCGCGGCCTGACGCGCCGCAGCCAGCTCCTGTTCGTTATGGATTGTCATACCCCGTCCCCTTTAAGCTCCCGTATTAAGGCCACCGCCTTTTCCGGCGTCATGGCCGGGTGTACCTCCTCGTTCACCATCATGGTGGGCGCGAGACCGCAGGCCCCCAGACAGGAGACCGTCTCCACCGTGAAAAGCATATCGTCCGTGGTGTGCTTTTTCCGGCCCAGGCCAAGCTCCTTATACAGCGCATCCAGCACTGGCGCGGATTTCCGCACATGGCAGGCGGTTCCGTCGCAGACCTTTACAATATACCGGCCCTTTGCCTCGAAGGAAAAGTTTTCATAAAAGGTGGCCACGCTGAAAGCCTTTGCATCCGTCACGCCAATCTGGGCGGCAACATAGGTCAGCAGCTCTCCCGGCAGATAGCGGTATTCCTCCTGTATCTCCTGCATGATGGGGATGAGCGCTGCCGGCGTCCGCCCGCAGTGCTCGATTATCTCATCCGCCTTTTCATAGTAGGATGGATCCAACATCCGCGTCACTCCCTTTCTCTGATTTTAATCATTATACGATAAAAAAATCACAAAAGCAACTGTCAAATTTTCACGACGTTTTCGACTGGTTTTTTCCTTGACAATGCCGGGAAAAATGGTAATATAATACCGTAAAACAACGATAAACTGGAAGGAGCGTTTTTACCTATGAAGAAGAATGTCCTGCGTACCCTGGCCCTGCTGCTGGCGCTGTGCTGCCTGATGGGCGTGGCCGCCTTTGCCTCCGGGGAGGCCTCCGCAGAGGAGGAAGCCGTCGATGCCTACACCTCCGCCTCGCTTACCCGCACCCTGCTGGAGGGCGACGACCTTCAGCTCGCCATAGCGACGCTGGCCGGCATCTCTGACGATCTGGCCACCACTGCGGACGCATCTGTCTCCGGCTATGAGGCCCCGGCGGACGCCGTTATCGCCCAGGTCATGTCCGTGAACGATGAGGGTTCCGTCAGCCTGAGCACCATCCACGCCTGGAAGGTGGATTCCGACGGGGACGAGGCCACCGTCACCATCGTCATGACCGACGGCCAGACCATCCGCAATCTGATTGAGGAGGGCGACCGGGGCACCATCCTTGTCCACGGCGACCAGTACTACATCCTCCATGTGGAGACCGAATCTGTCACCGCCCTGGAATACAGCGACGACGCCTATGAAAACGGCGCATTCAACATCGACTACTCCGGCGCGGAAAACCAGCTGACCGAATACACTGTGACCCTCCGCATCTATGCGCTGGAAAGCTCTATGGTGTATATGTTCAACTGACGGCCCAAAGCATCAATTTACCCCGCTGCGTTCGCTGCGGGGTGATTTTTTATACACAGGCTCACGGATTTATGATACAATAGCTCCATCAC
>JAJQHT010000205.1 GCA_021199595.1 Oscillospiraceae bacterium | reverse complement strand
GTGCAGAAGCAGGGCAGTTAGTGCGCGTTGTCCGAGGCGGATCCTGGTATGCCACCACACGCAGTTGCAGCGCCTCCACCCGCGGCGAAGGCCGTGATGAATCCGGAACCTTTAACACCATTGGCTTCCGAATCGCCGCCACGGCGGACGGCGGTTACATTCCAGCGGAAACCTATGCCACACAAGAAGCAGACGCCGCCACCTCCGCCACTACGGAAGCACTGCCTGTCATTGACGGCGGCGTACTCACGGAGACTACAGCATACCCGGAGGGGGTGGAAATTCTCTCTGTCCCCACGGCGGAGGACGCCTCCATCACCCTGACGGTGGACGGCGTGGAGCAGAATCTGGAGCCGGGCGTATACACCGGGGATGTGGTACTCACCGTTACGGAGCAGAACCTGGTTCCCTATACGAACGCAGGCTTTATCCACGAGTTCCGCCAGGCCATCTACGCTGACGAGACCGGCCTTGTGGAGGAAAAGAGCGTACTGGCAGCCGTGTCCTCCGGCAAGGTCGGGGACGAAAGCGCCCAGGGCGTGACCATTCTCGGCGAGGGCGACCTGTTCAACGGCATTTACATAGACGGTGGCAGCTATACGGTCTCGGAGGCCGAAATCATTCTAAACGGCGACGTCGGCAACGATTTCGCCGTGTACGGTGCGGCGGTAATGGCCACCGGCGAGGACACGACCCTTGTGCTGGAAAACAGCACCGTTGAGACACAGGGCGTGGTTCGCTCCACGCTGATTTCCGCCGGTGGGGCCAATGTAATCGTGAAAAATTCTTTGCTTTCCGCCAAGGACGGCGTACTGCCTGACGATTATATCGCCTCTACCTCCCTGGGCTACATGAAAAGCGTCCCCTGGATGCTGGGCCTTTCCGGCAACTGCCGGGCGACCAATATGCTGGGTGCGGACACCCAGGAGACCTTCATCTGCTCTACCGTCTCCACGGAGGGCTGGGGCGTTCTCAGCGTGGACGACTGCTCCAACGTGAAGCTCACCGGCATTAACAGCAGCTTCCTGTCCACCGGCGAGTCCGCTTACGGCTGCTACGGCATTGGCAACGCCATAGACCGCTTCTATGGCTGCACCTTCGACGTGGCTACCTATGCGGCTATCATGACCGGCGGCGGGAGCGTGTATTTCGGCGACAGCACCACCGAGAACGTAGCCGCCCTCAACGAGGAGCTGTCTCTGGGCCTGACGGAGGAGGAAATGGCCTCCATCGAGCCTGCGGGCTGTGTTCTCACCACCGGCGGCAGCGCCATTATGATTTTCGATAACTCCGGCGGCAGCGCGGAGGTTGGCGGCAGCACGGTCATCAACGCCGGGCGGGCCTGCTTCCTGACCCGCAGCGGCGTGGCCACTATCACTGTGGACGGCGCAGAGGGCGTTCAGCTCAACTCCGAAATCGGCGTTATCCTGCAAATGATCGACCTGGACAAGGCCGCCCGCATCAACGAGGAGATAGACGGCGTGACCTACTCCACCTATCCCGGCCCCTATTCCGAGCCTTACGCCTCCTATGAGGAGATAGAGGCCTCCGCCAGCGCGGAACCTGCCGAAAGCACCTCCAAGGACGTAGTGGCATCCTTCAGCGACATCGAGCTGGAAGGGGATTTCTATAACGGCACCACCGGGGCGGTCTCTGTGCAGAATCTTGACCTGCGCTTTGACAGCGTCCAGCTCACCGGCGTTATCTCCGCCTCCTTTGCCACCCACGAAAAGACCGACCTTTATCCCGAAGACTGGCAGCTCGTCGGCGTTGTGGAAAATCAGGTATGCCCGGCCATCAACAACGGCGTTCTGCTCTCCATGACAAACGGCTCCACCTGGACGGTGACGGGAGAATCCTATATCACCCGTCTGGAAATCGACGAGACCTCCTCCATTGATGGCGTTATGACCGTGGACGGTGTGGAAACAGACATTCTTCCCGGCGTATATACTGGCGAGATATGCCTGACCCCTGTCGATTGATAAGGCGCCACAGGCAGCCCGTCTTTGTAAAAGCGGCAATCATTCTTTTCAACGCAATAATCTTAACCAAAACGTAACCCTTTTGGCCGCGTTGTCCTCTATAATAATATCATTATCAACACTTTATCTTATCTGACGGAGGAGCCAATGGAGCGCAGAAAGAAAATTGATTATTATCTGGACATCGCGGACGCCGCGCGGGAGCGTTCCACCTGCCTGCGGCGAACCTATGGGGCCATCATCGTAAAAAATGACGAGATTCTGGCCACCGGCTATAACGGCGCGCCCAGGGGACGGTGCAACTGCGTAGACCTGGGCGTTTGCCACCGGGAGGAGCTGCAAATCCCATCCGGCCAGCGGTATGAGCTTTGCCGCTCCGTCCACGCGGAGGCGAACGCCATCATATCCGCCGCCCGGCGGGATATGATTGGCGCCACCATGTACCTCGTCGGCCGGGACGCCAAGACCGGCCAATGCCTCACAGACACCACCTCCTGCGCCATGTGCCGCCGCCTCATCATCAACGCCGGCATAGAGCGCGTTATTGCCCGTCTGGGCGAGGACGGCGTTCGCATCACAGAGGTACAGGAGTGGATAGACCAGGACGACACCGTACCGGGATGATACCGGCGCAAACTAAAAAAACATCCAGGCGGGCTGCCTGGGTGTTATTTTATCGCTTATTCTTCCGAAACAAATGCTTTGTCCTGATACTTCAATATCCGGCAGTCGAGCGCCTGGGCCTGGGCATGGTCATGGGTGGCCAGGAGAAGGGTTTTCCCCTCCGTACAGCGGCGAAGGAGGGACAGCATTTCCGCCTGTAACGGCTTGTCAAGGCCCTCCAACGGCTCGTCCAGCAGGAGCGCGTCCCCATCATAGGCCAGGGCGCGGGCCAGATTCACACGCTGGCGCATACCGCCGGAAAGCTCCGCCGGGTACTTCCCCGCCGCGTCTGCAAGACCCACGGCCGCCAGCCATTCCAGCGCCCTTGGCATGGTCTCCGGCTTGTCCGAGAGGACTGCATTCATGTTTTCCGCCGCCGTCAGCCAGGGGAGCAGGCGCGGCTCCTGGAACACATAAGCAAGCCTTTTTGCCTCCACCCGCACAGAACCGGCGGACGGAGTCAAAAGCCCCGCCGCTAAATTCAGCGCGGAGGATTTCCCGCAGCCGGAGCGGCCCATCAGGGCAATATGCGCCCCCGGCGCAATATGGAGGGAAAAATCCTCCAGCACGGGTGCTCCGTCATAGGTCAGGGTTACGGAGTCATAATAAATCATGCCTGCCCTCCCCTGTTCCAGCGCCTGTCCATCCGCCCGATGGCGGCGAGCATCAGCTTTTCAATGACAAGACTGCAAAGCACCACGACCGCCGTCCACGCGAACAGGTCAGTCGTTTCAAGATACAGCTTGGACTCATATAAATACCGCCCGATGGACTTGGCCGGGACAGTCAGCACCTCCGCCGCCACACCGGCCTTCCAGGCAAGGCCCATGCCGGTACGCATGGCAGAGAGGAAATAGGGCATGACAGACGGCACATAGATTCTTCGGAGCGTCCGCCCCCAGGAAAAGCGATATACGGCGGCCAGCTCCAGAAGATGCCCGTCCACCGCCTCTATCCCGGCGGAGACATTGGCCCACACAACCGGCAGCACCATCAGCCACACGATAAAGCAGGGCAGAATATCCCGCCCCAGCCAGATGAGGGCCAGCAGGATGATAGACGCCACCGGCGTAGCCCGCACGATGGTGAGCAGGGGGCTGAGAAGCGCCCGCAGGAGCCTGAAGCGACTCGTCAGCGCCGCCAGCAGCACCCCGGTAACAATGCCCAAAACCGCTCCCAGCAGAACGCGCAGCAGACTGACGGCAGTGGCGCGCCAGAAATCCAGCGTCACCGCAAGCTCCGCCAGACGCTTCGCCACAGCCCATGGCCCGGGCAGCAGCAGCGCCGTGTCCACCAGACGGGCCAGCAGCGCCCACAGGCCGAGCCAAAAGGCCAGCACCAGCACGCCCCGGCCCAGCCGTTTTACGAGCTTCATCTGTCAGGCTCAGCCGAGATAGTAGAAGTCATCCCCCGGCAGCGCGCCGCCGATGGAATCCGGGAACAGCTCAAAGAGAATTTCCAGGTAGCCGCTCATGGCCGTCTGCATCTCCTCGCCGGTGATGAAGCAGACGTTGCAGTTGGGGATGGCCTTCTCCGCCACGGCGGCGCTGGTGAATACGCCAGACTCCTCTACCAGCTGGGCGGCGGCGGAAATATCCTCGCTGAGATAGGCGATGGACGCCTCATATTCCTCCAGGAAAGCGGCCACAGCCTCCGGGTTTTCCTCAATAAATTCCGTCCGGGCCACAACGCAGCCCTGCACCAGGCTCCCCGCAGGATAGACGGCGTCCCACTCCTCCGTGATGTCCAGCGCCACAACAAGGCTCTCGTTGGCGGAGCAGGCTATCGTCACCATCGGCTCCGGCAGGACGGCAATATCCACCTCGCCGGCGGCCAGGGCCGTGCGCAGGTCGGCCGGCTGGGCATAGGTATTGTCCACCGTAACGCTCACATCGGCGGCTTCGCAGAGCGCTTCAAAGATATACGTGGGATTCTGCGCGGGGGCATAGACGGTCATCCCCTCCAGGTCGGAGAGAGAGTCGATGGTCATGACCTCCCCATTTACCACGAGATACAGCACGCCCAGCGTATTCAGCGCCAGCAGCTGCACGCCGCCCTCGGTCTTGTTATAAATCGTGGAAGCGGCGTTGGTAGGCAGAGCGGCAATATCGCAGGTGCCGCTTATCAGCGCGGCGGTGATGTTGCTGGCGTCCGTCTCCACGGAGAAGGTATAGCTCAGCGCCGCATCGCCATTGGCCGCGTCGGTTATCAGCTTCGCCATGCCAAAGCCGGTGGTGCCGTTGAGTACCATGACGTTCACATTTGCGCTGTCGGCAGCTTCGTCTTCCCCGGCAGATTCAGACACTTCGTCCACAGCTTCCACAGCATCCACCGCGTCCACTTCGTCTACTGCGTCCACTGCTTCTACTTCATCCTCCGCCGCGCTGTCAGACGAGGACGACGCACACCCGACCAGGGAGAGCGCAAGGCACAGGGCCAGCAGCAGGGATACAATACGTTTCATGATAAAATTCCTCCTTTATAATGCTATAAATACTGTCTTACACATTCATTTCACGGCGGCGAGCCAGGTTTATCATGCCCTCCGTCATGT
>JAJQHT010000320.1 GCA_021199595.1 Oscillospiraceae bacterium | reverse complement strand
GCCTGCCCGTTCACGGAGACGATGATGTCCCCGGCCCGAATGCCCGCCTCCCGGGCGGGCGACACCGTTTCCTCCCCGGCCTGAATCTCCGTAGTGCCGGCCACAAGCACTCCATCCATCTGTATCTGTATGCCAACCGGCTCGCCGACGGGGATAAGCATCCCGTCCGCAAAGGCTGTCCCACACAGAAGCGTTGTAATTATCCAAATCGCGGCCACTGTCCGCAGCCGCAAAAACCATTGTCTGCCCATATAAGATTTATCCTCCCGTCTTTCTGTCGGCCTATTCAGTATGTGAGAAAGCCCGGGTCAAAACCGCGCTAAATTATCTCTTTTCTGCCACCGGCACCAAAGCGCCCGCCAGCGGGCAGGCCGCGGAAATTGGAAAAATTTTCAGCAGCCGGCCGTGTTTTTGAGGCATCAAGGCGTATTTATTATAATGTATCGTTCTTATGATGTCCGGCAGCGGCGGAAATACGGGCGGTAAAATTTGAAAAAACTCCTGATTGTTTAGGTCTTGTTTTTGTAAAAAGCGTTAAAAACATTAAAAAAACATTAAAGCACAAAAAATCTGTTGTGACTTCATCTCGAAATCGTTGTTTTACAATTCCAGGAAAATAATCTATAATTTAACTACCATATTTATTATTAATGGAGGTTAAAGCATGAAAAAGCGTATAGCATTCCTGTTGGCGCTGGTATTCGTTCTGTCCTTGGCAACACCTGCCCTGGCCACCAGCGATGCCAGCGGGGAGGTCGCAGAGACCACTGAGACCGCCAGCGGCGAAATGAGCGACACCATGCCTTTGCCTGCCGGTTCCTATGAGCCGGAGACTTTGGCGGTAACGGCTGGCATTTCCGTGATAAACGGCGCTGTCACCGTGGACGACGGCATCGAGGGCGAAATCACGGACAGCTCCTTTTCCGGCGCCTATGTCTCCTATGACGAGATTGGCGACTGGGACGGCAGCGAGGTATTCGGCCAGTCCGGCGTGATTCTCGCCTCCGATGAGGAGAGCGCCTTCACCGTCGGCGGTGAGGAGGATGTTTACGAGATAGACGGCGAGGGCTACAACACCGTCATCATCCTGAATAACGACGACGCAGATGAGGAGAACGCTCTGTCCGGCAGCGACGTGCGGGATTACCAGGACGTGTCTGAGGGCTATGAGGGCGTGGGCCTGTATGTGGGCGTGTCCGACATCGTCATCGACAACACCTACATCTACACCGCCGGGTACAAGCGCAGCGGCATCCGCCTGACTACCAGCCTGAACACCGCTGTTGTCAAAAACTCCACCGTTATTGCCGTCGGCTCTGAGGGCGAAGGTTCCTCCGCGCCGGGCCTGATTTGTATGTACGCAAGCTCCCGGCCCACTCTGATCGAGTCCTCCGGTACCACCTATTTCTATAATGACGACATCATCTCCAGCGACTGGGGCGCTTTCTCCCTGGACGGCTGCTATAACGCCAATGTCTACATTGTAGGCAGCTACTCCGTGAACACCGTAGGCGGCTACAGCATCTACTCTCTTGGCCGTGTTGGACAGGAGAACACCGCTTATTTCTATGGCTCCTATGCGGCCTCTGCCCAGTTTGGTTCCATCGTTTGCGCCGCCGGGTTCATGTATGTGGGCGACCTGGACGACGCCTCCGACGAGGCCCTTGCCTGCGCGGACGGCGTGGAGCTTGAGACCGTTCTGGAGGACGGCTGGAGCTACATTGGCGGCGTGACCAGCGCCATCACCATGCAGGCGGATTCCTCCAGCGCCGACATGATCGGCATTTTCAACGCCCATCACACCATTCTCGACTCCGCCAACGTGGTGGATCGGGACGGCAACGAGCTGATTGACACCCTGGAGGTCTATACCTCCGATTACCTGGATGACCTGGCTGTGGGCGCGTCCTACTTCTTCCTGACGTCCTTCCACGGTTCCGCCATCTCCATCCGCAGCGAGAACGTGGATCTGACCCTGGACGACTGCATTGTGGAGAGCGGCAACGGCGTAGCCATTCAGTCTGTTGTTGGCTATGACACCAACGCCAGCGGCATCATGGTAGCCGACGGCGAGGAGTATTACGGCATCAACACCATCATCAAGGACATGGAGCTGACCGGCGACATCCTCCATCAGGACTATCAGCGCAAGATGGATCTGGCCCTGGAGAACGTCACCCTGACCGGCGCTGTCGTCTCCGGCACCCGCGCCGGGTGGGTCGATTACATCACCACCCTGGTGGCCGAGAACTGGTCTGACGAGTGCGACGAGCTGGGTCTGGACGCTGACACCATCATCGCCACCCTCTGCCCGGACGAGACCTATGAGACCGTTTGGGGCGTCCGCATGACCATCGACGGCGACTCCACCTGGACCGTCACCGGCGATTCCAGCCTCTACAGCCTGACCGTGGCCGAGGGCGCTGTCATCGAAGCCGCCGAGGGCCAGGAGCTGGAGATCTACGTGGACTGCGAGCTGAACAACGAAGATCTCACCTATGACTACACCACCGGCACCCAGGTCGATTCCCTGACCGCCGGAGAGTACACTGGGGTCGTCATCCTGGTTAAATAAGCTTTCTTCTTCATCGTTCCTTTCCAACATAAAGTGAGTCGCCCTCCCGTTTCCGGGAGGGCGGCTTGTCGTCTCTGACAGGCAGCGTCAGCAGTCTTCGGTTTTGGGAGCCTCCGGCTCTGCCGCAGGAACAGACCTTTTCAGGCTCCTGACCACCCGAAGCAGAACGGCAGCCACAGCAAGAAATGTCACCGTGTCGGCGGCGGGCATGAAAAAGGGCAGAGCGTAAAGACCCCATATCGCGGGCAGCAGCAGAGCAAAGCCCACGCCCAAAACAAATTCTCTCACAATCGACAGCACAGAGGCGGCTCTTGCCCTGCCCAGAGACTGAAGGAAAATGAAGCTCCCCTTGTTGAGGCAGGCCAGCGGCAGCAGACATAGCTGGCAGCGGATGAACCAGACAGCAAATTCCGTGTAATAGGCACTCTCGTTCCCCGCGCCAAACACCTGCATAAGCTGGTTGGGCAGGATAAGAAAAATCAGCGACGATACAAGCCCCACCAGAGCTTCCGCTGCCATCAGCCGCTTCATCAGTCCCAACACCCGGTCGTTCCGCCCCGCGCCGATATTATATCCCGCAATGGGAATGCAGCCTGCGGCAAGGCCCGCAGAGATGGATATGACAATCTGGAAGAATTTCGACACAATCCCCGCAATGGCGGTGGGGATCTGAGAATACGCCTCCTGACCGAACACCGGGTCAAGCGCCCCATACTTCACCGCCATGTTGATGGTGGCCGCCATGGAGAGGACAATGGAAATCTGAGACAGGAAGCTAGCCATGCCCATGGAGAGCATCTTCCCCAGCAGCTTCCACCGAATGACAAAGCAGCTCCTGTGCAGCGGCGTGGTTTTCATCCGGAGCAGATAGACCGCCGCCATAATTGCCGACAGGATCTGCCCGCCAATGGTCGCCACGGCTGCCCCCATCATACCCCATTGCAGCACATAAATACAGATGGGGTCAAAAATAATGTTGAACACCGCCCCCAGCACCAGGGTCGTCATGGCGTAGCCGGGGCTGCCGTCCGAGCGGATGATGGGGTTCATGGCCTGGCCGAACATATAAAAGGGAATCCCCAGGGTAATCCACAGAAAATATTCCTTAGACAGGCGGAAGGTCTCGCCGTTTACCCTCGCGCCAAAGGCCGTCAGAATCGGCTCCTGGAAGATGAGATATATCGCCGTCAGCACAAGGCCCACGCCGATGACGGCAGCCACCGCGTTTCCCACGCCGCAGCTTGCGTCTTTGCCCCGTCCTGCGCCCAGGCTTATGCTCACGAAGGTACAGCATCCGTCTCCAATCATCACCGCAATGGAGACGGCCACCACAGTCATGGGAAACACCACCGTGTTGGCAGCGTTTCCATAGGAGCCGAGATAGGCGGCGTTGGCAATAAATATCTGATCGACGATATTATACAGCGCCGCCACCAGCATGGACACCACGCAGGGGACGGCATATTTTCTCATCAGCCGTCCCAGCCGCTCTGTTTTCAAATAGTCGTTTGTATCGACCGGCATAAATCGTTCCTTCTTTCCAAAAATTCAGGCCAGGTTCACAAACTCTCACCCGCCTGTCCCGCCGGAAAGAGGCGCGACGTCATACGAATTGGAATCTATCCATAACCAGTGACGCTATTGTACGCTTATCTTTTTGAATATGCAAGCGCTCTGCGGTATGTGCCGTTATTTGTCCCGAAACAGCTTTCCGCAGATCCAGTGCGTAAAGGGGGCCGCGGCGAAGAAATTCCAGAAAAAGGCCATGGGGAAGTTTTTCAGCACCGTCCCCACCCAGATGGCCGGAAGCTGCGCTATGGGCGCGCCGGCGAGAATGACGTTGAACAGCACAGACGCGATCAGGCTCATGGACGGACACATGACCGCCACCGTCGCCCCCTGGCGCAGAAGCTGGCAGACATAGGGGTTATCCCTTTCCGGGTCGCTGTGCTTCGCGGCGAAGGCGGCCCCGAAGCGGTTGCCGTACAGATTGGAAACAATAAAGACGAACAGCCCCATGTAGGACGCCTCGATCAGCGCGTCCCAAAAGACGATGTTCGTCATGTTGCTAAGCCCTCCGGCGGCCAGCGTCACGCCCTCCTTGATGGCGACGTTGTAGACCTCCATCCCGTAGGCCATGGCATACGACATGATGAGGCCAAAAATGACCCCCTGTTTTTTTGTTTTCGGCATAATCATTTCTCCTGTTCCTAAAATCTGATGATAAACGCGCCAGCAAAAAAGGCGCATCCCCCTCTCCGACATCCGAAAAGGGCAATACGCCTTGCGAACACAGTGTATGCTACACGCATTTATGAACTTTTGTCTTTCTTATCATAGCACAAACGGGCGGGGCAATGTAAGTAAAAATTTCAGCTGAATCCTTTATACGCCTCGTCGTCATTCATCTTCAATCATGAATCCTTATTTTGAACACTTTGAAGACCTGAACCAACAATAATTTGGCCGCTTTCTAGATTTTCATCGGCAAAGACATCTCTTTCGTCAAAAGAAATGACGTCCATTTCGTGTTGCTTATACATCTTGATTTACCTCCATTTTATTGATATTATGCCTGTATCAGATATAGGAACGATAAAGTCCTTATAAAAAATCAATTTATGACTATAG
>JAJQHT010000261.1 GCA_021199595.1 Oscillospiraceae bacterium | reverse complement strand
CTCCCAGTCTTGGGACGGAATACAGGGGCGTCCATCCCACCGCCAGGGGCGGGAGGGCCGTATCCTGCTCCACCGGCAGAAAGGGGCGATAGCGCCACATGGTATAGTCTCCGCTTTGGGAGATTGCCTCCCGGCTGGTCGCGGAGCGGATATAGTCATAGTCATACTCCACATCCAAAATCCCCCCGCAATGGGGGCATATGGTAGCGTCCGCAGACGCTTTCTGCTCCTTTCCGCATGAAACACAGCGCAAACCGATTACGTTTCTCATGGCCGCCTCCCCTTTCTGTTCCTGCACAGCCCAGAACGGGCCTTTTGTTTCGTATGTTTTTTATAACTTTATTATAACCCAGGGCGGTCGAAATTGCTATATTTTACAAAAAAATATATTTTCCCCAGATTTGAAAAGTTTTATTTGAAAAAATCGCTGGAAAAGTATATTATTAATAAGTCTGAATACTTACTGATAGGAGTGGTTCAAAAAATGGTTGAAAACCTGTTCTGGATCGGCTTCGTGGGTGCGGCAATCGCGCTCATCTTCGCCGCCCTGCAGAGACGCAAAGTCATGAAGTTCTCTGAAGGCAACGAGAAGATGGTCAAGCTCGCTTCCGCCATCCGCGAGGGCGCCAATGCTTACCTGAAGGCGCAGTACACCACTGTCGCCAAGGTGTTCGCTGTTGTGTTTGTCATTCTGCTCATCATCGCCTTTGCCTCCAAGGGGCAGATGCTCTCCCGGGTAACGCCCTTCGCGTTCCTGACCGGCGGCATCTGGTCCATGCTGGCGGGCCTTATCGGCATGAAGATAGCCACAAACGCCAACGCCCGCACCGCCAACGCGGCCCAGGAGGGGCTGAACAAGGGCCTGAACGTGGCCTTCTCCTCCGGCACCGTCATGGGCTTCACCGTGGTGGGCCTAGGCCTGCTGGACATCACCCTCTGGTTCTTCGGTCTGAAGTACCTGGGCCACATGGACGCCACCACCATGGCCAATATCATGGTCATGAACGGCATGGGCGCTTCCTTTATGGCTCTGTTCGCCCGTGTGGGCGGCGGCATCTACACCAAGGCCGCTGACGTGGGCGCTGACCTGGTGGGCAAGGTAGAGGCCGGCATCCCTGAGGACGACCCCCGCAACCCCGCCACCATCGCCGACAACGTGGGCGACAACGTGGGCGACGTGGCCGGTATGGGCGCTGACCTGTACGAGAGCTATGTGGGTTCCATCCTGGCGACCTTCGCCCTGGGCGCTGTGGCCGGCTACAGCTGGGCCGGTATGCTCCTGCCTCTGGCCCTGGCCGTCTGCGGCATTATCTGCTCCCTGATCGGCAGCTTCCTGGTGAAGACCAAGGAGGACGCCACCCAGCTCAGCTTGCTGAAGAGCCTGCGTACCGGCACCTACAGCGCCGCTATCCTGAGCGCTGTTCTGGCCGCGCCTCTGTGCTACTTCATCCTCGGCCCGGAAAATCACTGCTGGGGCATTTACATAGCTATTCTGTGCGGTCTGGCTGGCGGCACCGCCATCGGCTACTTCACCGAGTACTTCACCTCCGATAACTACAAGCCCACCCAGAACCTGGCTGCGGCTTCCGAGACCGGCTCCGCCACCATCATCATCGGCGGCATCTCCCTGGGCCTCAAGTCCACCATGGCCTCCATCCTGATCGTGGGCGCGGCTGTGCTTATCAGCTACTTCGCCGCCGGCGGCTCCGCCACCATCGTGGACGGGAGCGGCCAGTTCACCGCCGCCTTTAACCAGGGCCTGTACGGCATCGGCATCGCCGGTGTTGGTATGCTGTCCACCCTGGGCATCACCCTGGCGACCGACGCTTACGGCCCCGTGGCCGACAACGCCGGCGGCATCGCCGAGATGGCCGGTCTGCCGGAGGAAGTCCGTGACCGCACCGACGCCCTGGACTCCCTTGGCAACACCACTGCCGCTACCGGCAAGGGCTTCGCCATCGGCTCCGCCTCTCTGACCGCTCTGGCCCTGCTGGTGTCCTATGTGAACATCGTGCAGGAGAAGACCGACGTGGTTCTGAACTTCACCCTGACCAGCCCGACTGTTCTGGTGGGCCTGTTCATCGGCGCTATGCTGGTGTTCGTGTTCTCCGCTTTCACCATGAGCGCGGTACAGACCGCGGCCCAGTCCATCGTGCAGGAGGTTCGCCGTCAGTTCCGGGAGATCGCCGGTATCATGGAATACAAGGCCGACCCCGACTACTCCACCTGCGTCTCCCTTTGCACCAAGGGCGCGCTGCATGAGATGGTCATCCCCGCGCTGCTCGCCATCATCGTTCCCATCGTTACCGGCCTGATTCTTGGGCCGACCGGCGTTGTGGGCCTGCTGGGCGGCGTGTCCGTCACCGGCTTCGCCATGGCGGTGTTCATGTCCAACGCCGGCGGCGCTTGGGATAACGCCAAGAAGTACATCGAGCGGGGCAATCACGGCGGCAAAGGCTCCGAGCAGCACAAGGCCGCTGTGGTGGGCGACACCGTGGGCGACCCCTTCAAGGATACCTCCGGCCCCAGCCTGAACATCCTTATCAAGCTCTGCTCCACCGTGTCCATCGTGTTCTCCGGCCTGATCGTTGCCTTCAACGTCATCGGCCTGTTCTAATCACACCGCTGCTTCGCCTGGGTCTCCCCAGGTGAGGCGGTTTTACGGAAACACAAGATAACTCCCGGAGACCCTATGGGTTTTCGGGAGTTCCAATTACTTTCCTCCTTATGCAATGAATTTGAATTTTCAGAAAGGAACGGCTCCGGCCATTTTATATTTATCGCAATGAAGCAGAAAACCATGATAAACGATTTGACACGGGGTCCGCTGACAAAGCAGATTCTCCTGTACGCCGCTCCGCTGGCCCTGGCAAATCTTCTGCAAACCCTGTATAACCTGGTAGACCTGGCCGTGGTAGGCCGGGTAGTGGGCAGCGAGGGACTGAGCGCCGTCTCGATTTCCGGGCAAATCACCTTCCTGCTGTACGCGCTGGGCATCGGCCTGGGCAGCGGCTGTCAGATTTTCATATCCCAGCAGGTCGGCTCCGGGGACACGGAGGGCGTGCGTCGCACCATCGGCACCTCCCTGTCCTTCACCGTTATTTTGGCAGTGGCCGTCACTGCTCTGGGCCTTATATTTAAAAACCCCGTCCTGCGGCTTTTAAACACGCCCAGCGAGGCCTGGACGGACGCAACGGAATATATGTTCTGGTGCTGCCTGGGCATCCCCTTCACCTACGGATACGGTACCCTTTGCTCCGTGCTGCGGGGCATGGGCGATTCCACCCGGCCCATGTACATCATCGCGGCAGCTGCCATCACCAATATGATACTGGATTTGATTCTGGTCTGGGGCCTGGGTATGCGGGCCAAGGGCGCGGCTATCGCCACCTCTCTGGCCCAGCTCGTCAGCTTCCTGTTCGCGCTGATATATCTCTATAAGCACCGGGAGACCTTCGGCTTCGACTTCAAGCGGGAGAGCTTTCGCATCCACAAGCGCACTTTACGGGTGGTCATCAGCCTGGCCGCGCCGCTGGCCTTTCAGCAAATCGCCATTAACATCTCCATGATGTTTGTGAACTCCTGGGTCAATGTCTACGGCGTGGTGGCCTCGGCTGTGGGCGGCGTGGGGAGCAAGCTCAACTCCGTTTGCAGCATCGTCACAAACTCCATGCAGACGGCGGAGGCTACCATTACCGGCCAGAATATCGCCGCCCGCAATACGGATCGGGTGAAGAGATCCCTGTTCACGTCCACAGGCATCTGTATGATTTACTGGGTAGTGCTTTCCGCGCTTTTCCTGCTGTTTCCAAGAGCTGTGTTCGGCATTTTCTCCTCGGACGAGGCAGTGCTGGCCATGGCGGGCGATTATACGTTCATCATGATATGGATGTTCCTGACCTTCGCCCTGATGGCCCCGGTGCTGGGGCTGATCAGCGGCGTCGGCAACGTGCGGCTGAATTTCGTGATTGCCCTGATAGACGGCGTCGCGGCCCGCATCGGCCTGAGCCTTCTGCTGGCAGGCCCCGCAGGGCTTGGGCTGTACGGCTACTGGTGGGGCAACGCCCTGGCGGGCTTTGTGTCCGTCATATGCGGCTGGATATACTTCGCCACAGGCCGCTGGAAAAGCCGCCAGCTCTTAACCGCCGATGTATAAACACACCCACCCGCGATAAAAGCCACCGGCACGAAGCATTTTCCGCTTCGTGCCGGTGGTGTCTTTTTATTGTTCGCGATACCGCTGCATCATCGACTTGAACAGCTCCGCTGTAGAGGGCGGGGTGTAGGTGATGGCGTTCGCCCCGGCGTCTATGGTCTTTTTTATCATCTCGCCGGTGCTGCCGCCGCTCGCAATGATGGGAACATCCGGGAAATCCTCCCGTATCTTCCGCACGATGTTCGCGGTATTGGGGCCGCCGGCCACGTTCAGAATGGACGCGCCGGAGGCAAGCCGCTGGGCGATGTCCGTCTCCTCGCTCACCACGGTGATGATGACCGGGATGTCCACCGCCTTGGCTACAGCCAGCAGATTGGGGTTTGTGATAGGCGCGTTCAGCACCACGCCCATGGCCCCCTGGCACTCCACATCTCTCGCGAGACCCACGGAGCGCATCCCCTTGGTCGTTCCGCCGCCCACACCGCAGAACACCGGGATGTAGGAATAGCGCACCAGCGCCTCGCTGATGGCCTGCTGGGGCGTGAAGGGATAGACGGCAAACACCGCGTCCGCGTCGCAGTTGCGGATAATCGCCACATCCGTGGTGAACACAAGGCTCTTTATGCGGCGTCCGTTGACCACAACGCCGCTGGCCCCATAGCACTCCTTCGGCATTTTCAGAATATGCCGGAGAGAGCTTTGGATAGTAGGGGTAATTTTGTCGTTGTCCACTTGCAGCTTCCTTTCCGAATTTTTTTGACAGTAGTATACTCGGAAAGTATGAACCCAAAATGAACTCGTCAGCGAAATTACAACGTCTTTCGCCTATATACCGTGGTTATTTCCTTCGGCTGTATGGTGTTCCCTCCAGGGGAAGGCTGGCGCGGAAAAGGCCGTCCCGGTTCCAGTAGGCCAGCGCCGCCGCCGGAGCCGCCGGGATGGCGGCAATCTCCCCCACCCCCTTGGCCCCGCAGGCCAGGTCGGAGGGGTTTTTCTCTACGATAATGGTGGTAATCTCCGGGATCTGGTCGGCCCGGAGCAGGCCCAGGGTTCCTAGCTTCTCCTGCGGCTTTCCGTCTATCAGGGTGAAGCGCTC
>JAJQHT010000073.1 GCA_021199595.1 Oscillospiraceae bacterium | reverse complement strand
ATCATTGGCCGCAATTTTTCCTGCCGTTTTGGGGAGATAGACATTATCGCCCGGAACAGACGCTATATCGTGTTCGCCGAGGTGAAGCTCCGCCGGAATGCGGACTTTGCCCGCGCAATGGAATATGTGACGGAGGACAAGCAGCGCCGCGTCATCACGACGGCGGAACTGTGGCTGTCCAGAAATCCCACCAGCCGCCAGCCCCGGTTTGACGTGCTGGAGGTATATGCCCCCCAGGGGGCGATGACCCAAAAACCGGAAATACATCATATAGAGGACGCTTACCAGATATGAACTATGTCAGCACAAGACAGGGAACGGCGGGCATCACCGCATCCCAGGCCATTATTCATGGCATAGCCCCGGACGGGGGGCTGTATGTACCCACGGAAATACCCTCTGTGAGCCAGGATTTTATCCGCGAGCTGTGCAGCCTGGATTACCGGGCCAGGGCGGTGCGTGTCCTGGGGCTGTACTTGGAGGAATTTTCCCAGGCGGAGCTGGAGCAGATCGCTGCCGCCTCCTATGGGGATAATTTCGATACCCCGGCCATTGCGCCGCTGCATATGCTGGACGACAAAACCGGCGTGCTGGAGCTGTGGCACGGCCCCACCTGCGCATTCAAGGATATGGCGCTTCAAATCATGCCCCGGCTCCTGACTGCCAGCCTTGGGAAAAATGGAGAAAAGCGCACCGTCAGCATTCTGGTGGCCACCAGCGGCGACACGGGCAAGGCGGCCCTGGAGGGCTTCCGGGACGTACCCGGCACCCGGATCATGGTGTTCTACCCCAGAAACGGCGTGTCTCAGGTGCAGAAGCTGCAAATGGCCACCCAGGAGGGCGAAAACGTAAACGTAGTGGCGGTGGAAGGAAACTTCGACGACGCACAGACCGGGGTGAAGAAAATCTTTGCCGACACGGAATTTGCCGCGAAGCTGAATGAGCGCGGCTATTTCCTCAGCTCCGCGAACTCTATAAACTGGGGCCGTCTGGTTCCGCAGATTGTCTATTATTTCTCCGCCTACTGCGATTTTGTGAATGCGGGGAAGATTGCCATGGGGGACAAGCTGGACTTCTGCGTTCCCACCGGAAATTTTGGCAACATCCTGGCCGGGTGGTTCGCAAAGCAGATGGGCCTGCCTGTGGGCCGGTTTATCTGCGCCTCCAACGACAACAATGTTCTGACCGATTTCATCCGCACCGGCATATACGACAGAAACCGGCCCTTCTATCAGACCGGTTCCCCGTCCATGGACATTCTGGTGTCCTCCAACCTGGAGCGGCTTCTGTATTGCCTGACCGGGGATGCTGCCGCTGTCGCAGGGTTTATGGCCCAGCTCTCGGACGCCGGCCGGTATGATGTGGGCGAGGCCATCCGCGCCGCAGTCCAGGCGGAGTTTTACGGCGGCTACTGCAAAAACGCCGACTCTCTGGCGGAGATTGGAAAGCGCTGGAGCGAGGAGAGCTATCTTATGGACACCCATACCGCCGTGGCCAGCCGGGTGCTGGCGGATTATCGGGCGGAGACCGGCTCAGACGCGCCGTGCGTCATCGTGTCCACGGCCAGCCCCTATAAATTCGGCGGCTCCGTGCTGGAGGCCCTTGGGGTTCAGACGGAGGAGACTGGCCCGGCCCTGATGGATATGCTGGCGGCCAAAACGGGGATTGCCGCCCCCGCGCCTCTGGCCTCTCTTGCCAATAAGCCCGTTCGATTCCAGAAATGGGTCGAGACCGCGGATATGGAAAAGGCCGTGGCGGAGTTTCTCGCGTAAACGCCTCATGTATGTAGAGGCGGCGTGAAGCCGCCCCTGAGGTTTTTACATAGTCTGCCAGGTGTCCACAGGCGCGAAGGTGCCGCAGAAGGTCTCGGCCTTTGTGGTGGCGTCCTCGCTCTTGACGTTGATATGCGTGGCGGTGCAAACATCACCGATTGCGTGGTGCTTGCAGTTTTCCACGCTGCAGCAAACACCGCTGATGCAGTCGCAGCCCTGGCTGTCGCAGTTTCTTTTGTCCATCTCAATCACCTCGCGGATAGTATTTGCGGCGGGAGGAGCGTTTATACTCATGTCACTTTTTGCCATAGGCGACCTGCATCTGTCCCTGACGGCCAATAAGCCTATGGACGTGTTCGGCCCCCGATGGGATAATTATGTTGAAAAAATAAAAAAAGGCTTTTCCGCGCTGGGGCCGGAGGATGTGTGTGTCCTCTGCGGAGACGTGAGCTGGGGCATAGACCTGGACGAAGCGCTGGAGGATTTTCGCTTTATTGAGGCGCTACCTGGCCGGAAAATCATTTTGAAGGGCAACCACGATTATTGGTGGACATCCGCCGCCAAGCTGAACGCCTTTCTGGAAAAAAACGGTCTGCACACCATCGCGTTTCTTCACAATAACGCCTTTCCCTACGGGGAGAATGCCGCCATCTGCGGCACAAAGGGCTGGTTTTATGAAGAATCCCGGGGCACAGCCCACGACAAGAAGCTGATTGACCGGGAGACCCTGCGTTTGGAGGCCAGCCTGAAGGCGGCGGGGGAGCGGGATAAATACGTTTTCCTCCACTATCCGCCGAAATACGGCGGATACCTCTGCCCGGAGATATTGTCCCTTTTTCGGCAGTACCAGGTAAAGGTCTGCTGCAGCGGTCATCTCCATGGCGACAGCCTGCGTCTGGCCTTCAACGGAACCTGGGAGGGGACGCGGCATATGTGCGTTTCCGGGGACGGAATTTTCTTTAAGCCTTGTAAAATTCTATAAGATTTGGTACAATACAAACTTGATTCACTTTATAAATTCTTTTTTCATCCGCGTAATATAGGAAGGAGACACCAACCCATGATCGTAAAGAATGTAGAGAAGCAGGAAAAGAGCACTACCGCCTTTGACGTGGTGTGCGACGCCGCCGAGTTTGAGAAGGCCATTAACGCGGTCTATCAAAAGAACAAGAGCCAGATATATATTCAGGGCTTCCGCAAGGGCAAGGCGCCCCGCATGGTCATCGAGGGAATGTACGGCAAGGATGTTTTCTATGAAGACGCTGCCGAGGAGCTGGCGCCCGGCGCATTCCAGTTCGCCGTGAAAGAGCTGGAGCTGCGGGCTGTGGGCCGCCCTGCGGTGAAAAGTACAGACGTATCCGAGGAAAAGGAGCTGACCATTTCCTTCATCACAGCCATCTGGCCGGAGGTCACGCTGGGCCAGTACCGGGGCGTGGAGGCTCCCAAGGCGTCTGGAGAAGTGCCGGAGGAGAAGGTGGATGCAGAGCTTGCGAAGGTTCAAAAGCGCAATGCCCGCATCGTGACCGTGGAGCGCCCTGCCCAGAAGGGGGATACCGTGGTCATCGACTATCTGGGCACTGTGGACGGCGTTGCCTTTGACGGCGGCGCTGCCGAGGGACATAATCTGGAGCTTGGCTCCAACTCCTTCATCCCCGGCTTTGAGGACGGCGTTGTGGGTATGTCTGCCGGGGAGGAGAAGGACATTGACGTTACCTTCCCTGAGGCGTATCACGCGGAGGAGCTGGCTGGAAAGGCCGCTGTGTTCCATGTGAAGTGCCAGGAGGTCAAGCAAGAGGAGCTGCCCGAGCTGGACGATGAGTTCGCAAAGGACGTTTCCGAGTTCGACACCCTGGAGGAGTATAAAGCCTCTGTCCGCACACGCCTGGAGGAGACTGCCGCCGCCGCTGCGGAGGAGGATTTCCAGAACAATCTGATTATAAAGGCCGGGGACGCCATCGAAGCCGATATTCCCGACGCGATGGTGGAAGAGCAGATAGACAATATGATAAACGAATATGACCAGAATCTACAGATGAACGGCCTGAACCTTCAGCTTTATCTCCAGTATCTTGGTCAGACTGTGGCGGATTTCCGGGAGCAGTGCCGTCCCACGGCGGAGCGCCGGGTGAAGACTGAGCTGCTGCTGGATGCCATCGCCACGGCAGAGGGCATTGAGGTCTCCCAGGAGGACATCGACGCGGAGTATGAAAAGGTTGCCGACCAGTACCAGGCGAATCTGGAGACTGTGAAGGGCGCCGTTCCTGTGGATGCCATCGTCAGCGACATTAAGTCCCGCCGCGCTGCGGACATCATCTTCACCACCGGCGTTCCCACCGAGCCTGTGGAGGAGGAGCCTGAGGAAGAAGCTCCCGCAGCTGAGGAGGAAGCCCCGGCGGAGGAAGCTGAGACTCCGGCGGAATAAGCCAGGCAAAAAATGGATAGGCTCTTATGGAAAGGAGAGATGTTATCATGAGCTTAGTACCGTATGTAGTGGAACAGACCTCCCGCGGGGAGCGTTCCTATGATATTTTTTCCCGTTTGCTGAACGACCGCATCATCATGCTGTCGGAGGAGGTAAACGACACTACCGCATCCCTTGTGGTGGCCCAGCTTCTCTATCTGGAGGGGCAGGATCCGGACAAGGACATCCAGTTTTACATCAACAGTCCCGGCGGCAGCGTCACGGCGGGCATGGCGATTTATGACACCATGCAGTACATTAAGTGCGACGTTTCCACCATCTGTGTGGGCCTGGGGGCCAGTATGGGCGCATTTTTGCTGTCCAGCGGCGCGAAGGGCAAGCGTATCGCCCTGCCCAACGCGGAGATTATGATTCATCAGCCCTCTGCCGGCACGCAGGGACAGATCACCGATATGGCCATCCATCTGCGTCGTCTGGAAACCATCAAGGAGCGGATGAATCATATTCTGGCGGAAAACACCAATCAGCCTTATGAGGTCATCGTGGAAGCCTGCGAGCGGGATAACTTCATGACGGCGGAGGAGGCCAAGGAATTTGGCCTTATCGACCAGGTTATTTATAAAAGATAAAGGGGAAAGAACGAATGCCGAGAGACGGCGATAGAAAAACGATACGGTGCAGCTTTTGCGGCAAACCCCAGTCCCAGACAGGACGGCTGATTGCCGGAAACGACGCCTATATCTGCGACGAGTGCGTCCGTCTGTGTGTGGACATCATCGGCGATGACTTCGCCCTGAAAGAACAGCCGGAATACAACCGAGACACTCAAATCGGCCAGCTGACGGCCGGAAATGTTCCCAAGCCCAAGGAGATAAAGGCCGCGCTGGACGAATATATTATCGGCCAGGAGCGGGCGAAGGTGGCCCTGTCCGTGGCGGTATACAACCACTATAAGCGTATTCTTCACGGGGGAGAGACGAATGTTGACCTGCAAAAGTCCAACATCCTGCTGGTGGGGCCGACGGGCAGCGGCAAGACCCTATTCGCGCAGACCATGGCGCGGATGCTGAACGTCCC